>NZ_JEXG01000029.1:0-50708 GCF_000581275.1 Acinetobacter sp. 809848 | reverse complement strand
GTCATTTTAATTTGACTGCTCGAATACTACATTGGCTTATGGCAGTAGCGATTTTGGCCATGCTATTTATTGGTGTGGGAATGACAACCTCAATCACTTGGCGTCCGTGGTTAATCGATATCCATCGTCCTTTAGGAATCGCAATCTTATTATTGGTCATCATTAGATTAATAAATCGACTCTATTTTCCAATTCCCCCTTTGCCGCCGACTGTACCGCGCTGGCAGGCGTTTATGGCCCATGCATCACATTGGCTGCTTTATATTTTGATGTTTAGTTTGCCATTGCTCGGATGGGCAACGCTATCGGCAGGTAACTGGCCTGTAACTTTATTTCCTGGTTGGGACCTTCCACCTATAGCACCTACTAACTCTACGCTTTACGCTTGGTTCCGTACTCTACACGGAATTTTGGCTTGGTTATTATTTGCTGTGGTTATTGGTCATCTGTCTGCTGCGTTATTACATGCATGGATTTATCGCGATGGTGTATTCTCAAGTATGGCTTTGGGCTCTTCTAAACCATCAAGTAATGGATCTTCTGCTGAAAAGAAGAATGCTGATTGAGGGGAATTATTTAGCTCAGATCAGGCGGCTGAGAGGGAAAAGATTCTCGATTGTTTTTTAAATCATCTGCTTGAATCTAAAAATAATTTAAATAATAGGAAGTATGGTTTGCTTGTTTTTTGTTAGATGAGCAGACCATAGACCCCGTGCAATAAGGTGAGTTCATTACTCCGATAGAATCAAATCATCCGATCTAACTTTTTGTTTATATTGTAAAAAAATAATATTTTGACTTTATTGGCATATTATTGCTATTTTATTTTACGTTAATCGTAAATTGATTACGTATTGCATAATTAAAATGAATTAATTTAAAGCATGTCATGGAGAAGGGAATACCATGAAAGAAGTTGCATTAAGTGATTTGATCAATCAGCAGAAAATTGGACGCTATCAAAAATTTATTCTGATCACCTGTTTATTACTAATGATTATGGATGGCTATGACATCCAGTCTATGGCTTACGCAGCTCCAATGATTATAGAAGAATGGGGCGTTCAAAAATCCATGCTAGGAATTGTGTTTAGCGCCAGCTTATTTGGTTTGTTTGTCGGATCATTTTTATTAAGTTCACTCTCTGATCGGTTTGGCCGCCGTCCCATTTTACTGATCTCGACTTTTATGTTTTCGGTATTGATGCTGGTGACACCACATGTAGGCAATATTGAGCAATTGACTGCAATCCGCTTTGTTACAGGAATTTTTTTAGGAGGGATCATGCCAAATGTTATGGCTTATAGCTCCGAAATTGTTCCATTCAAATCTCGTATTTTTACCATGATGGTCATTTCTTGTGGCTATACGGTAGGGGCAATGTTAGGGGGCGGTATATCCGCCTTATTAGTTCCTTGGGGAGGCTGGCAGGCGATTTTCTATTTTGGCGGTATTGTTCCTTTAATTATTTTCTTTATCACATACTTTAAGATGCCAGAATCTTTATATTTTTTGAGTGAAGATAATAAAAATACTCCTAAGATTTTATTTTGGTTAAAGAAGTTTTATCCCACATTAACATTCAATTCAGAAATAAAAATTATTAATAACACTGAAGTTGAGGTTAAAAAGTCGCCGCTTGAGTTATTTAAAAATCAGCGCGCGTTTTTTACCTATTCCATCTGGATCATTAGTATTTTAAATATGATCAGTCTATATTTTCTGGCAAACTGGTTACCGACTTTGGCCAAAGAATCAGGACTCTCACTAAATCAGGCATTGATGATCGGTTCCACTCTACAATTAGGTGGTACGATTGGTAGTGTGGTGATGGGCCTTAAAATCGATAAGACAGGATTTTATAAAGTATTAATTCCTGTTTTTTTGGTTGCAGTGATGAGTGTTGCTTTAATTGGCTATGCGGTTAGCCATATCGTTTTATTATTTATTATCATTTTTATTGCTGGCTTTGCCATTGTTGGTGGGCAACCTGCCATTAATGCACTGTCTGCCAGTTATTACCCAGTTTCACTTCGTACTACAGGAGTGGGCTGGAGTATCGGAATTGCCCGTTTGGGTTCGGTCATTGGGCCGTTATTTGGTGGGTATCTTTCTCAATTTCTGGTTATTACTCATTTATTTGTGATTGCTGCAATACCTTCGCTACTCGTCATTATTATGCTGATTATTCAAGCTAAGTACCGATCATAAAAAACTATTACATGCATCATGCACATATTGATTGTAATTATGATCGGTGAGTAGCTACAAAGAGTTGGTTACTGCTAGTTCATGAGCTATTTAACTCGATACCACGTTTGATTTCGACCAATTGCAGAGATACCAATATATCCACGAGCAGTAAGTTTTTCGCCATCTGGTGATACTGTTAGGCTAAAGCGATAGGTCTTGTCTGACTGAGGGTCGAGAATAGGATCCCTTGTCATATTTATTTTGACTGCCCGAATACTGCATTGGTTTATGGCGGTAGCGATTTTGGCTATTGGCGTGGGAATGACAACCTCAATCACTAGGCGTCCGTGATTAATCAATATCCACTGTCCCTTAGGAGTCACAATCTTATTATTGGTCATCATAAGATTAATAAATCGAATCTATTACCTAATTCTACCATTGCCACCGACTGTACCACGCTGGCAGTTTATTACCCATGCACCACATTGGCTACTTTATATTTTGATGTTTAGTTCGCCATTGCTCGGATGGGTAATGCTATTAATAGGTAATTGGCCTGTAACTTTATGCTTATATAATTAAAGCTATAGATGCTAAGTTATAGATTTTCCACTTATTTTTTATTAAAGTAAATTAAGTATTTTAATTTATTTAAGCATTATGAATCAGCAAATATTAACAATAGTTATAACTTTGATTGCAGTATCGGGAACACTGCTTGGAGCATATCTAAATAGTAGATCAAATTATAAAATTGCTTCCGAAAAGATCAAAAGTGATGAAAAACAAAATGATTTAAAAATTAAGCTCGAACTAAAGAAAACTCTTTATTTAGATTATTTTGAACATCTATCTCAAGTTCATACATTTTTAGTTAGAATTATTAATGAGCCAGAAAGTAGAAATAAACATGAAAGTATAAGTATTCTTTCATCATCCATAAATAAAATAAAGTTGGTGGCTGAAAGCAAGATAGTTTTGAAAATTTTTGAAATTGAAGAAAATTATATTAATTTACATGCATTTATTATGAAGAATATTTTTGCTTATTCAGATAAAGAGGTTAAATATGAAAACCAAAATGCTCAACAACAAAAAATTCAGGCAGAGGTTGATGAGTTAAAAAATTTACTCAATGGTATAAATGATAAAGATGAGCTATTACATCAAGAAATAATTAAAAAACTTAAAGAAAAAAGTATTTACTTGGATAATCTTATAGATGAAAACTTAGATTTATTTTTAATTATTTTTGAACTTAGAAAAAAATTGATGAAAGAAAGCTTTAAACAAATAGAAAATCTAGAATCTTTAAACAAAGACTTAATTTTACTTATGAGGGAAGATATAGGTCTAGATAATGATTCTAATTTATTGCGATATTTTGCTAGAAATAATAGTGAAAATTTGAAAAGTGCAATATATGATCTCCTTGATTCAGCTATTAAAGAATAGGAAATCTTTAGTTAATATCCTGTATTAAAGATAAACTAAATAGGTAATGCTAAACCATTAGTGAAAAATTGATTCTTTAGAAAATTGTAGAGTGGGTGGGTAATTTGAATATTACTTTAATATTTAAATTTAATATTTTTATAAGTGATAAGTTCTTTAAAAAAGATACTTTCTATTTATAACCTAATTGGACTGTGTAACCTCTACAAATGTAATCTTTAAAATATAAAGACTATAAAATGTCGAGGTTACAGCCTTTGCTTAAAGCTTATTTAACTCGATACCACGTTTGATTCCGGCCAATCGCAGAGATACCAATGTATCCACGCGCAGTAAGTTTTTCACCATCTGGTGATACTGTTAGGCTAAAGCGATAGGTCTTATCTGACTGTGGGTCGAGGATAGATCCTTTGTCATATTTATTGTGACCGACACTTTTTAAATTTTTCACGATGGTTAAGCCAATCAAAGATTTATTTTTGTAGGTACCTTCACACATCGTACATTTGTTAGCTTCACTTGGAACAAGTATTTTTTCGATGTTTGCAGAGAGGTTGCCATTTTTATCTTGGTTAAATCTTACCAGCGCTCTAGGTTGATTGGTTGTGTCATCAATGGTTTTCCAAACACTGCCATGTAATTTGTCCGAAGCAAATGAATGAACCGAATAAAGGCTGAATAAAATTAATAATAAATATTTTTTCATATCAATGGTTTCTCGAATTAAAAATAAAGGGTTTTAAAGGCCAGAATTATTCATTTTAAATTTAACTTCACAATTTTCTTAGTATTGAATCGATAAGCTAAACAATATGTAAAGTTATAATCTATTTGTTTGGATATTATTTTGATCGATTTTTTTATGCAATTGCGAGAATGGACAGAATGATTAAGCAAGATTTAAAAGCAGATTATAAATTACTGATAATTTTTAGAAGTAGTGGAGTGATTAAACTGCATACAGTTTGATAAATAATGACAAAATTTACGCTTAGGAGAAATAAAAAACATCCACTACTTTTTAAATTAGTTAGATTGCGTGTAACTCATCACAAATTATAAAAATAATATGCAAATCATGTGATTAGTATAGATTGACACTGTGCAATATTAAGTCTTATAACTAAACAATCCTGAAAGCTGTTTCTTTAATAGGAACAGAAAAAACACAATATAAAGATGAATAGACATTAGAACAAAAAGTTAAGGAGAGAAGAAATGAAAGTCATTAGACATGCTTTATTTTCTCTGATGGGAATGTTGACAATAAATAGTGCAGATGCTGGAAATGCATCTACATCATTGAGGGTCAGTTTAACCATTCTAGAAACTTGTGAAGTTTCCACACAAGGAAACTTAGATTTTGGTTCGGTTGAACGTGCTCAACCAGTTCCTACTGCAAGAACGGATGTAACTGTGCAATGCAGCAAAAATACACCCTATCAATTGGCTGTAACCTCAGACAATAACTTTGAACTTAAATCTACTGCCAGCCCAGCATCTGTTGCATATGTACTGTATCAAGATGCGGGCCACACTCAAATTTGGGGAGGGGCGGCAGATAAAGTTCGTTCACGAATTGCGACAGGAATGAAAGAAAATATTCCTATTCACGGGGCCATCATATCAACTACGAATGTTCAGGCAACCAAGTATGAAGATTGGGTTCGTGTGAATGTTATATATTAATCGTGAAAACCAAAATAATCATAAATATCAAAACTAATTTATAAAAAAACCTGTTTTTAGGAGTGAGTAGAGTATTTTAAAAAGCTACACCAGATTATGGTGTAGCCAGCTGCTTTGATAGAACTAAGCACCACGCATTAGTGCTGCTACTGCTTTTTCCAGAAATTGTAGGGTCACTGGTTTGAGCCAAGTACCGTCAGCAAGGCTTGGTTCATTTTGCATTGCTGTACGGATTTTTTCTTGAGTACTTGGGTTTTTGCCAGCATAGCCTTGTAGCATAGAGAGCCATTGTTGTGCCAAATGCTTCGCTCCATCACTATCAGGTGTGACCTCGGCATCAATCAATTTTTCAATATCGACCAATAATTGAGGCCATTTTTTCATCTCACGAATGTAATTTTCTTTTAAAAAAGTAAACTCATCATCAGATAAATAACGGGCAAAAATACACAGCTTACTCTCAGAAAAAGCTTTAAGTAAAAACTCAACAACTTCTGGCGTTACGCCTAATTTTTCCTGAAATTCAGGCTCGGCTGAGTTTATAGCATTTAGTTTAACTAACCATTTTGGGTTAGCTCGCGTATTGTGCTCAAGAGTTTTCATCCACTTTCGAGCCAAGTCTTGAGCTGCTTCACTATTAGATGGTTCGCCAGCATTAAATAGTGCATTTGCTGCTTGAGTTAACTCTTGCCATTCTTGGTGGCTTTTAGTGCCTGCTTGTAAGAAAGTCAGTTTTTCAAGCTCTTCTTTTGTAAAGTATTTTTCAAACATCGCTATAAGCTCCAGTGTTTTTAGCCAATCCTCCAAACCAAGCTCTTCACCACTTATGATCTGAGATTTAAGTTTGCTGAGCTGATTTCGCAATTTCTTTTGCTCTGTCAGCCTTTGATCAATTGCTTGAATCTGCTGATCAATAATTGGTAAAAGTGCAAGATTGGGGTCTTCAAGAACCGTATGGATTTCGGCTAACGACATTCCCAGTCCTCGTAATGCTTGAATCTGATGCAAACGAGTAATGTCTTTACGGGTGTATAGTCGATAACCAGCATCGGAACGGACCGAAGGCTGAAGTAAACCGATATCGTCATAGTGATGAAGAGCACGGACAGTAAGTCCTGTTTGCTTAGCCAATTCACCAACTTTTAACAGCATCTTTTTAGCTCCTTCTTCCTTAGGCGTGTTTTATGCTAGGGGCTTACGTTACGTGAGGGTCAACTACTTTAAATCATATTTTTCATTATTTTTGCTTTGGTAGATATCCGAATTTATTTGATCCGTTTTCGGAATATCTTAAGAGATTAGTTAAGCCAGTTTTTCTTGGATAAAAATGATTTCAAGCCATTCCCGTCATGGAGTGGCAATATATTTAACAAATCAACAGCAATCGATACTCGCCATCTTTTTCAACAGGTGCTCGGTGAACACAAGGTAAAACCTTTTGAGTTGGATGATCTACTGCTAAACGCCAAATATGTCCCGTGCCTAAATTTACAGGTTGGGCAGCGGGTTTAGGCTGATAATGCAAATCAAAAAAATACTCTGCCAAAAATGCTTCAAATTCAGCTTCTGGGCCATCATGTAATTCTTTGAGCTTTTCTCTAATTTCGGGAATTAAAACTTTTTGTTCAACCTGATTATTGGGCACAATATCACTGGCAGCGCCGTGATAGGTACATAAGAATGTATCGGTTTCAATTGGAGAGCGATCAACATGAAATGAATATACATCTGTTGAAATGAAGCCTAGCTCTTCATCGCGTTCATAATGTTTAAGTAAGTTAAGTACTGGCGATGCGCCGAAATCAGTTAACTGCTCGATATCTTCTAAAATAGTTTTTCTTGCCAGATTGCCTTTTTCTGAAAGTTGTAGCGCTAAAAGGTCTTCAACAGAAACTTCTGTAATATTTTCTTTTAAATGAAGTTTACTCACAATCTCTTTAAAGTCGCCAACCAAATTTCTGTGCCAGCAAATCGCATTTGTCTCTCCTTGAAACTTTGTATTTACAAGTTCAGGGAAACTAGACACTTGTCTAATTTGTTTGCTGTCAGAAAACGCATTCTTCATAGGAGAATTAAATAAAATAATAGAGCATGTCTAATATTATAGCCTGAGCTTAGCTAAAAAATATTCCCTTGCAATTTATTACGCCAGCTTAAACTTACTTCAGAAGAACATTATTTGCCTCTGAAGTAAGGTCTTTAAAGGTCGAGTAATTTATTTACCACTCATATTTAACACCCACTCGAAAATTAGTCGGAGCGCCGTAATAGCTATTTGTGGTGCCTAAATGGTATTTCTCATTAAATAAGTTATTAACATTAAAGTTGAGCATTAGATTATTGTTGACCTTATAACGTGCCATTAAGTCGACTAAAGCGTAACTTTCTTGAGTAAATCTACCTGTTGCAGAGACCGCATTTTTTTCATAGATTTCGCTTTGCCAACGAACACCGCCACCAATGGTCAGGGCTTCATCAAGATAAGGCAGGGTATAGGTGGTAAACAGTTTGACTGTGTTATTTGGCACACCGGTATTTAATCGGTTGTCTTGGCTATCTTTTGATAAGTTACGGCTAAAGCTTGTGGAAACTTGCCATAAATCAGTCAACTTACCTGTCGCTTCAATTTCAAAGCCGCGACTTTTGGTGCCAGATTCTGTTCGATAGGCTTGTGAACCATCTGGAGCAAATACATCTGCTAATGCAATCGCTGTATTGTCCTCTTTAGTTTGATAAATAGCAGCGCCAACATTTAATTGATTATCAAAAAACTCACCCTTAATACCCAGCTCGGTACTATTACCTATTAATGGGTCTATGTATTCGCCTGTAACAGCTTTCTTATCTTGTGGTGAAAAAATATTGGTGTAGCTTGCATACGCAGTCCAGTTGTCAGTGAAATCATAGGTAATGCCCACATAAGGAATCACCTTGCCACTTTCTTCTTGTGTTGTGTAGGTGGTCTTATTATCAGCATCTGAATGGTTGCCAGTTACGCGCTCCCAGTCTTCAATTCGAGTGCCTAAAATGACTGCAAGATTGTCGGTTGCTTTAAGACGAACAGCACCAAAAATAGATTGGCTACGATCATCGCCACTGTACCAACCATCTATTTTTGTTTCGGGGCGGTTAGGTGTACTGCCATCCCAAGCAAAAATATTTTTTAGAGTTCCATCCCATGTCATTCCGTTATTCCAGCCCGAATAGGTTGGACGTTTATTTTTGCTTTTTGTGTAAGTTGTGCCTAACACCACGTCATGAGTTTGATTAAACAAATCAAATGAACCGTTTAAGGTTAAATTGAATAAGTCTTGAGTAGGGCGATAATCCCAACGGGTTGCATACAACATTGCCCCGCTACCAGTAGCTTTATCAATCCCTTTACTTGAGAAGGTATAACCTACAATTTCATCCGAATCTGTAATGGTTCTAGACACCATACCTTTTAATTTCCAGCGGTCATTAAACTGGTGTTCAATATCAGCAAAGTAAGATGTCGTTGAACGGTCTGAACCCGTCCAACTCGCCGCCGCTGAATCTGAACGGGACCAGTTAATCGGTGTGCCATCTGTATAAAAGCTTGGTAAACCACCTCTAGCGACACCAGTCAAATCGAGTTGTTGGTAACTTGCACCCAAACTTGCTTTGGTTTGTTCAGTTAAATCAGCTTCTAATACGGCATAAGCCACTTTACGTTCTTCGTTGTAGCGGTCGATATAAGAGTCTGACTTTTGATAGGCAAAAAGAGTACGACCACGAATACTTCCTGATTCATTAAGAGGTGTGGAAACATCAATATCGGTACGATAAGAACCCCATGAACCAATGTCAGCACTCACCGAAGCCTTAAAGTCCTGTAATGGTTTTTTTCGGACCAGATTAATACTTGCGCTTGCACTGCCAGCACCTGTCATTAAGCCATTTGCACCTCGCACGACTTCGACACGGTCAAATAAAGCCATGTCCTGACTCTGGAAAATACTTGCATATGAACTCATGAGCTTTACGCCATCGAGTAAATAGCTATCCACTTCTTTGCCACGAGCGTAAATAGGTGAGTTATCACTGCCAATGTTGCCGCCTTGTTTAATAGAAAGACCTGCTGCCTGACTCACAACATCGGTTAATTGGGTGAGGTTCTGATCTTTCATTTGTTGATTGGTGATTACACTGACCAGTTGAGGTGTTTCTTTCAAACTTAATGCCAAGCCAGTAGAGGCGGTGGTCGCTTTCGCTGTATATAAGCCAGAACCTTCGGTTGTTAAATTTTCGCCATGATCAGCATTAACATGAATTGTTGCTAAATGAGCCGTACCTGTTTCACTGCCTGCCGTATCAAATTCATTGTTATTATTTGCTTTTGTTTTAATGGCTTCTAACTGGAAAACTTTGGGTTCAATTGGAGCGGGTGGAGCCTTCACTCGGATGCTGTAACCACCATTGTTTACTTTAACGGCTTCAAATGGGTGACTTTGTAATAACAGACTTAAAGCATCTTCAACAGCGTAATTCCCTTGAAGCGCTTTGCTTTTTGTTTTTGAAAGACTGGCATTATCGTAGCTAATGGTTGTGCCTGTTTGAATTGCCAGTTGCTTAATGGCCTGATCAAGCGTGCTCTGGCGAATTGAAATACTGTAAGTTTGTGCAGCGTAAATAGACGTTGAGGTAAGCGCCGTGACCACCCATGGCGTACTCCATAGCACTGCACGTATAGCCAAAGCCAATTTACTTTTTGCTTGATAATCCTTCATGTGGTCTTCTCGACAGGGAGTGTATTTCTCTATAAGTCGAACCAGATCAAAAAAAGGGTCACATTTTTTATCTTTTTTTAATATTTAACAAATAGGGACTGTAATAGGTCAGCTCAAGTTGATGACTATAGGCCAAAGTTTCTAAGCTTTGCTCAGGGTTCTTTAGAGAAAATACCCCAGAAATTTTTATATTTTTTAATTCGGGGGCGAGATGGTAAGTTCCTTTTTTATAACGAAATAGTTCATCCAGCACTTTTTGAAGTGGCCATTGATCTACAACCAAAAGTTGTTGGGTCCAATAGGGCTGATCGTTATCGAGAGGAAGAGCTTTTGATATATATTTTTCATCAAAAAAAGCACGTTGACCTTGTTTTAATATTTGGCGTTTAGACGAGTTCTCTGGTTCAATGGCTACCGCATGTTTATAGACTTTGACTTTGGTTTGTTCGCTATTTTCTTGACGAACCGTAAATTGAGTACCTAAGGCTTCTACTGAACCATTCTTGGTTTCGACAATAAATGGCCGATGTTGAGCATCCTTTGCCGTTTCAATATAAATTTCTCCATCAATCAGCTTTATCTGACGTTTCTCTTGCGTGAAATTTACATCGACATAGCAATCACTTGCCATAATCAGTTGAGAACCATCCTTTAACGATACTTTTTTAATTTCACCCACTTTGGTGTGATAGTCCGACTGCCATTTTTCCCAAGGTATGAAATAGGCAGACAAGCCAACGATGACTAAACCTGAAAGGCTCAACAGCATATTGCGTTTTGCAGCAAGATTAAATTTTTGATTAGACTGAACTAAAGCTTTGGAAGGGAAGTTACCTGCGAGGTTTGATAAACCGTGGCTAAATTTTTCCATTTGCTGGAGTGCTAGCTGGTGTTCTTTTTTTTCGGCTTTCCACTGCTCAAATTGTTGTTGCTGTAATGCTGTCATTTCACCCGAATGTAGAAGTACCAACCAGTCTGCGGCTGCATCTAAAACATGAGGAGGAGTTTTATTAATAGCTGACATACAGTAGAAATTTGAGCGCGTTGAAAAGGGTTAATTATAAAGGTCTATACAAGCTAAAAAAGCTTGTTTCATATCTCTTTTCACAGTAGCTTCAGAAATATTCATTTTTTCACTAATTTCTCGATAAGTCATGCCGTCTAGTTGAGACATCAAAAAGACCTGAGCCGTGCGGGTAGGTAGTTTTTCTAATATTAAATGAACTTGATATAGGGTTTCTTGAATATAAAGTTCATGTTCAGCAGAGGGATAATATTCTTCTGGAAGATGCTGTAGGGCGTCTAGATATAAGTTTTCAATATGCTGACGGCGCCAATAGTCAATCATGACATGCTTGGCGATCCCCATAAGCCATGCCTGTGGTTCCTTAATTTTTTGAAAACAATATCCACTTTTTAAAGCACGATAAAACACTTCCTGACTCAGGTCTTCAGATTGATGATGGTGCTGAATTTTGTGTTTAAACCATGATAAAAGCGTAGTTTGCTGAGAACGGTAAATTTGGCTAAACCATACCTGTTTCTCTACATTGAAGTTCATAGCGGCGGAGTCCACAAATTGGCAATGAGTAGCGCAATTAAACACACAGTTAAATTATTCTTAAATAGTAATGATAATTATTATTAATATCAACAAAGAGGGCTCTATATTCTAAAAATTCTTATGCTCTAATTTTTCGCTATTTAGGGCCTGTACCTTAGTCGCAGACACATGTATCGTTAGGGGATGATCCTTTAAAATTATAAGGTGATTGAAAAACAAAATTATTCAATTAAACAACCGGACTGTGCCACCACAATTAAAACAACACCCACCTCAAGATGAGTCATATAAAAATAAATAAAACATGAGGTTTTATTGGTGAAAATTGACAGGGTATATCACTGATCAAGCTTGGGGTTTATGAAGAAATATTTTACGGTTGATTTATTTATGATAGCTTCGTCTTACTTTAAAAAACGCAAAAAAAATTACCGTACCGTAAAGGATCAGCAGCTTACAATCGCCGCAAAAGCCAATATCTTTATTTGCATTATTTTTTGTTTGTTTTGGACCACATATTTTATATTTGCAAAAATGTGGTTAATTGTGGGTATGGATATCATTTTTACACTGATCTCTATATTTAGCCTTTTTCTCATTTATATAAACCGCATTTCAGCGGGTATTCTTTTATCTCAAGTCGTTCTGCTTGTTTTTCCAGTCATTTTTTGCTTATTTTTTGATGTCGCTACAAGTGACCGTCCGCAAGTGGCTCAATTGTTTTTACCCGCTGGGGCGATATTGGGATATTTGAATTACCGTAGAAATCCAAGCTTTTTACAAGCTGCTTTAATTCTTTTGTCGATTGGATGCTTTATATTTTTTAGTGGCAGCTCTTTTAATCTTGAGAGCGCCATACCTTTACCGGAAGATATTCGTGACCATGGGGGATGGATTGCAACTTGTGTCGCTACGCTCATGATCTGTATTTCAATTTACACCATGCAATTAGAGATACAAACCGAAAGCACTATGGTGCAAGACTTACGCTTAGCACTTGCAAAAGAACAGTTTGAGCTTTTTTATCAACCGCAAATTAATGCTTCTGAAGCGCTAATTGGTGCGGAAGCTTTATTAAGATGGCATCATCCTGTTTTAGGATATATTCCCACAAAAGATTTTATTCCATCGGCACAAAGTTTTGGGTTAATGCCAGAGATCGGGGAATGGGTATTGGCTCAAGCCTGCAAAGTTTTACAAAAGTGGAGTAAAAAAGCTGAGACCAAAGATCTTACACTTTCAATTAATATTAGTGCTGATCACTTTATGCAACCAAACTTTGAGCAAACTGTAATTGGGATGATTCAGAAATATGAGGTCAATCCATCTCGTCTCATATTAGAAATTACTGAAAATATTGCTTTAACGAATTGTGTAAGCATGATCGAAAAAATGCAGTTCTTATCTAAACAAGGAGTTCAGCTTTCTCTTGATGATTTTGGTACAGGTTATTCATCTTTAAGCTATCTACAAAAAATGCCCATCAGCCAAATCAAAATTGATCGTAGCTTTGTACAGGCAGCATTGGATGATAAACGCAGTAATAAATTAGTCACAGGCATTATTAAAATTGGATTAGATCTGAACCTCCGAGTGTTGGTAGAAGGCATCGAAACGCCTGAACAATTTAGTGCTTTTAAAAATAATGGATGTACTGAGTTTCAAGGATATTTGTGGGGCTGCCCCATGCCTTTAAATGACTTTTTAAAACTATTATCCCATTTCAAAAAATAGGCAAAAGTATAATTAACAATCTTAATTTAACAGCAGAACTCTAAATATAAGAGATCTGCCTTACATTAAGTTTAATTAATCAAACTTAGTAACGTCTGGTACTGACTCTAAATAATCAAAGAATTGTTGTATTTGTTCTTCTGTTACACGTGCTGTAGAAATAGGTGGTAACTCATCTCTACCAAAGAATCCAACTTCGGGTGTTTCAATACTTGGTGTCAGTTCACCATCAATAATTTCACACCAGAAGAAAGCCTTATACACATGTAAAAACATTGGAGGATGTGGGTGCTTAGTTCTATCTGTTAAAGCCAATAACTTAATCGCCTTAACTCGTAGACCTGTCTCTTCTATAACTTCTTTTTCAGCATTTTCCGATGCTGAGTAACCTACGTCAGCCCATCCACCCGGAACAGACCATTTCCCGTCTCCAAT
Source organism: Acinetobacter sp. 809848 (assembly GCF_000581275.1). Taxonomy (NCBI): domain Bacteria; kingdom Pseudomonadati; phylum Pseudomonadota; class Gammaproteobacteria; order Moraxellales; family Moraxellaceae; genus Acinetobacter; species Acinetobacter sp. 809848. The sequence goes on along the minus strand of NZ_JEXG01000029.1, from coordinate 36,884 downwards.
TTCTTTTGCTAATAATAATTTATTTTCTTTAAAAACAACTGCTCTAACATCTAGTTTCGGAGTCGCATAACCTACATCTTGGAGCACGTTATTAATAAAATTTTCTGTTTTGATTTCTTTTAATTCTAATAAATACTCAATGTGCCCTAAGAGTTGTTCATAACGTTCTTTGTCATAAACATCTTTTGAATAATGTAAACCTGTTTGAGCAATACCAGTAATTTTATTTAAAGTTTCTAACCACTTCACTGAGTCATTCATTGCAACAGAGGCCTTCATGCTTATATCTTTCAGCTATAGTAAGACATAGTCAGACGAAGCACTATTAAACAGTTGTTAACTGAAATTTCAAGCTGAGTCTTAATAGGTTTTGTACGATTAATAGCTCTAATTAAATTTACTCTTTATATAAATTTGACTTAATCATGAGCGGTAAACCAAGACTACTTAATAAACTAGTTCGAGAATTTGTTACATTCTTAGTTTCTAAATTAACAAGCTCAATAAATTCTTTATTAAATTGTTTTCTAGGATATTTTTCTAAAATTTCATTTCTAAAAGAGACGGGAAGTCTATATAGACCGTCACTAATCACATCACAGGATGCACCTTGCTGTAATAGCGTAATTTCTGCTGGGTCAGAGTGATCTATATAACCGTTCATATGTAAGCAGATAGCATCTTTAATAACTCCACTTTTCTTCTCATCAAAGCTATGTTCTTTAGCCTTTAGCTCAAATTGTTTAGCACTCTCATAAGTAAAACAGTTACAACCTTTACTATGAATATGTTGCTCAGTTAAGCCAATATCATGAAAAAGTGAGGCTATTAAAAGTGACTCATCATCAAATTGCTGTTTTTGTATATTGCCTAAAGCAGCGCCCCAGAAATAGGTGCGCCATGAATGATTATAAATAGATATACTTGCTTTAGCTTCGAGCTCATCAAGCGCGACTTTAACCATTTGAGTATCTGGTATCACGATCTGATCAATATCAAAATCATCTAAAGTTTTGAACCGAAAGTAATTTATTTTTATAGAGGCCATAACACTTGGCAGCATAATTTTTTGAATTAACTTAACTTTCTCTTTGAAGCTGAGCTGACCATTTGTAGCTTGCATCCAGTGATATGAACCAATTCTTTTAGTTTTCATGATTAGCTCTCATTTTAGAGTAATTACTCTAAAATATTATCATAGATAATTTTTTGCAAGTTGTATCTTTTAAGACCTCGTTAGAACTTTGATTGATAAGCGTTTTATAAACCCCAATTTAACAATAAATTTTAATTATTTATCCTTACTTTTTAATGATCTATTTTAAAACAAATGTCATTTTGTGTGCTTGACTGAAAGAGGACTGAATATTATTCTTCGCCTGCTGGCCACATTGCCAGTCGGTCGTCGCGGACCGCTTTTTTCGACCACATCAGGATTATTTCTTCTGAGGAATAGTCTTGTGTGAGCATCTCCTCGTTCCCTCCCGTAGCGGTAGGACGGGAGAGGGACACCTTCGGGTGTGCTGGAGTCGAAACCAGTCCGCGAACCCTCTTCCGTTCTGCCACCATAATTTTAATGTCCGGCAGAACTCCCAATAAAAAGGAGTTGGCTTTGCACATCCATTATTTCTTGGCAGCCTTTGCCAAAAGCTATAACGACACAACTTAAACATGTAAAGCAGTTTGATCGCCGTAAGGTTTTCAGGCTTTAAATTACTTCGTCTAAAAACTTAATCAACAATAAAACTTGAGATGTGCCAAGCACAGTCTTACGGGCTTTGCTGTGCCTTTTTTCTCCCAAAAAAGATGGCCGATTTTATATCTCATTTATATACAACAATAATTTGATAACGGTAAGACTATGCCAAATTTAGTTCTCTCAACACGTGCTATTCAAGTCATCAATAAGTCGATTGATTTATTTCACCACCACGGATTCCATACGGTTGGAGTCGACCGAATCGTGAAAGAATGTGAAGTGACCAAAGCAACTTTTTATAACTTTTTTCATTCTAAAGAGCGGTTTATTGAAATCTGTCTAATTGTGCAAAAAGAACGTTTAAAAGAAAAAGTAGTTTCAATTGTTGGGTACGACCAGAACACAAGCGTGAAGGATAAACTCAAGAAACTTTATTACCTCCACACCGATTTAGAAGGGATGTACTACCTTTTATTTAAAGCCATTTTTGAAACGAAACTGACCTATCCAAAAGCCTATATCACCGCGGTGAGATATCGCACATGGCTACTTAATGAAATCTATAGCCAGCTTATAAAACTCAAAACAGATGCTACCTTTCAGGATGCCAAGCTATTTTTATATATGATTGAGGGCGCAATTATCCAGCTTTTAAGCTCAGATGTGACAATCGAGCGGGAAAGAGTGCTTGAGTGTTTTTTGCTGGGGTTTGGGTAAAGGAGTACGGACTCTAAGTTTGTTGATCAAAGTTAGATGAAGATATATCAATCGTGAAGCAAATTTAAATATGCAGAGATTTGCTTATAAAACTAAGTCTGAACGAGGCTGCTGTTCTAATAACTGAGATATATTATTTTCAAGCCAATCCGTTAAATCAAAAAGTCTATCGGAAGCTTCTCGGCCAAAGTCTGTTAATTGATAATCTACTCGAGGGGGCACTTCAGCATAATCCTGACGATAAATAAAACCATCTTGCTCGAGTAACTTTAAGGTTTGTGCCAGCATTTTTTCACTAATCCCATCAATTAATTTTTTTAATTCATTAAAGCGCAAACGCTGATCACGTAATGCAACTAAAATTAAAACGCTCCAACGGCTTGTTAGTGTTAATAAAATTTTTCTAGATGGACAATTTGCTGCAAAAACTAGACCTTTCATTGCTCATTACCTGCATTACAAAAGTTTACATTTAATGCTGAACTTACTTTTAGGTAAGTACTTACTTTTAGTAAGTGAAGATACTACGATGATTGAAATATTTCAATTACATCAGATGGAGATCACCATGCGTATTGCAGTTACTGGTGCAACAGGTCAACTTGGTCAATTCGTTATTTCTCAATTACTTGAACGGACCGAAGCAAAAAATATTGTGGCATTAGTCCGTAATCCAGAAAAAGCTTTAGATTTAAGTTCAAAAGGGGTAGAAGTTCGTCCTTTTGATTATGTTCATGACGTAGAAAAACTTTCAGAGCAACTACAAGGTATTGATAAGCTTTTATTAATTTCATCAAATGAAATTGGTCAACGTACGGTACAACACCAAAATATTATTAATGCAGCAAAACTCGCACATGTAAAATTTATTGCTTACACAAGTTTATTAAAAGCAGATGTAACACCGCTTTTACTTGCACAAGAACATGTTGAAACTGAACAATATTTAAAAGCATCAAATATTCCCTATACGTTATTACGTAATAACTGGTACAACGAAAATTATGCAATGGGTCTTAAACAGGCGGTTGAGCATGGCAAAATTTTTGGGGCAACTCATCACGGTAAAATTTCTTCTGCTTCACGCTTAGATTATGCAACTGCGGCCGCTGTGGTATTAACGCAAGACGGGCATGAAAATAAGATTTATGAATTGGCAGGTGATACAAGTTATACGCTTGATGATGTTGCAAAATGGACAAGCGAAATCACTCAAAAAGATATAACTTATCAAGATTTACCTGAAGCAGAATATAAAGCACTTTTAGTGCAGGTTGGTGTACCAGAAGGGTTTGCTCATATATTGGCAGATTCGGATGAAGGCGTATCTAAAGACGGTTTATATAGTGATAGCAAAGATCTGCATCAGCTCATTGGCCGTGCAACGACAAGTATGCAAGAAACTGTGAAAGAGTTTTTAAAATAAGTAGAAGCTTTTTTAGAAAGATATTTTAAGTTAACAATATATTTATCCCTTGTCTGAAACCAAAGAGGCTTGAATTGATCTAATTCAAGCCTTTATTTATTTGAATTAAAAGATATAACTATAATGATTTGTGGTTTAAGTTTTTGATATTTAAAAATTAATAATAAGCTTGTTCGATTATCTAATAGTCTAAGTATTAAAAAATAGTATGTCATTTTTAGACAAAATTCATGTCATTCGCACACAAGTCAAACCAATATAAATATGTTGAAATCAGATTTATCAAATGGGACTGAAATAAATAAGTAAGCCAAAAATTATCGATATTTATTAAATATAATTTATTAATTTGTGGCGGAGGATATGCAAAAATTATCAGAGTTAGTAAATATTAAATTGAGCTAGAAATAATTATTATGCCAAGTTTTTAATTATGAAAATATAAAACTAGGAAAATAATTAATTATATTTAAAGGAAAGGATTCTATGTATATATCTAAACAAGGATGTATAGGTACACTCATGCTTTTATATAGTATGAGTGCAAATGCAGAATTGAGCCTAAAAGACAATTTCAAGTTCACAGCTAATTTTATTGATTTAGCGATGTATAGCCAAGAAAGTGCTGTAGATGACAATTTTACTAATTCAGCAGGTTTGTTTTTAAATACTGAAATTAAATTGGCGAATGAAAGTCATGACTTTGGGGTTTTAAAAGCACAATATGTGTTTAATGGTTTAAATGATGATGCACAGCTAAATACTTCAAACAATTGGTTTGGAGGAGTAGGAAGTTATGTCGGTGGAGCAATTGCTGCCAATGATTTGGCTTCATCCCAACTCAGTTTGCTGACTTGGGATAAGTATTGGAATGATAAAAAACTCTATACGTCCGTTGGGCGTACCAATCTAAGACGATATTTCCTCTATAACAATTGTCAAAATATCCTGTTGTGTACTGACCCAATTAAAGGCGCAATGGGTTCATTGCCGACTAACTATGCGTATTGGGGCGGTTATGCCAAATATAATTTATCAGACCATATCTATATGCATGCAGGGGTTTTTGAGGTCAACACAGATGATTATGTCTACAAGAAAAAAGGATTAGATTTTTCCTTTCACCATCAACTAGGTTACACCCAAGTATATGGTGTGGGATATAAAGATAAAAACACTAAAGCAGAGTTATTATATTTTTATAATAATTCCGAATATTGTAATGCCTATACTCAAGAAAAATATAATGGTACAGATGGTTTGAATTTTAGGTTTAACCATGATTTTAATAATCAGAATATTCCAACGGTATTTGGTGCTTACTCATATATTGATGAGAAAAATCAGCCTTATAAAAATTATTGGGAATTAGGATTAAGCTATAAAATTAATCAAGGAAAGAATCATTTAGGCGTGAAGTTCGGTCAGTCTCAACTTAATGATGATTATGTTTTAATGACAGAGAAAATTAATGGTAATAATAATAAAACAACCTCTTTTCTTTCTTTAGATACCGATATTAATTACAAACGCCTAACTCTAAGCCCATTCGTACAATACATCTGGAATCCAGATAACTACTACCGCTCTACAGGAAAAGCCTTCAATAGCAATGTGATTGTCGGTTTAGTCACTCAAATTAAGCTCTACTAAGGGAAAAAAGAGATGAAGATTACAAGAATTAGCTTACTGTTCACTGGTCTATTCGTCAGTAGTGTCGCTTGTGCTGAATATAGCTGTCAGCAGTTGGAACTAAAGGACTGTCCAACGATCGTGGATAAAAAATTACCTGACCCACATGATATGTTGACATGGACACAACAACAAAGGGTGGTGGGCTTTCGAAATACATTCCGTAGTTATGATGGCAGTGTTTTTCACCCCGATAAGAAAAATATACTGGCACTTCCAAAACTAAAGAACAGCATTAAAAATAAAGATATCCATTACTCAGTAGATGGTAAAAATTATAATTTAAATGATTACTTAAAAAATCAAAGTGTTGCAGGTCTGATTGTATTAAAAGATGGAAAAATTGCTTATGAATATTACGGACAAGGCAACAATGAAACGACTCTATGGACTTCTCGTTCAGTGGCAAAGTCTATTGTGGCAACATTAATTGGAGTCGCTATTCACCAAGGCAAAATCAAATCGGTAGATGATCCAATCATTCAATATTTACCAGATTTGAAAGGAACGGCTTGGGAAAAAGTCTCCTTAAAACAACTTTTGCAACACACTTCGGGTGTTGAGTGGAATGAAAATTATAAAGATCCAAATTCAGATTTTGCAAAAATGACCTATTGTGAGGCAGCTAACGATCCAGATGCTTGTGTCTATAAAAATGTGAAAAACCTGAAAGCGAAATATGAGCCAGGAACGGTATGGTCATATAGCACAGGTGGGGCATATCTGGTGGGTAAAGTCTTAGAAGCAGCAACGCATGAAAATATTGCTAAATACCTAGAAGATAATGTCTGGAAGCGGGTAGGCATGAAGCGAGAAGGTGTTTGGCAGTCCTATACCCGTAATCAAGTTGACATGGGTGGACATGGGTTTAATGCAACGTTACGTGATTATGCGCGTTTCGGACAATTTATATTGAATGAAGGGCGTGTTTCTAATGGCGACAAGATGTTACCCGATGGTTGGATAGCCCAAGCGACTAAATGGAATCAAGCGAAAGGCTCTATCTCAGAAAACTATCCAAAAGGAATATATGGTTTTCAATGGTGGAATTCACATGCCAAAAAAGGTTCGCCATTAAGCACACAAAATTCTGATGAAACTTTCTGGGGACTGGGTATTTTTGGGCAGATGTTAGCCATTAACCCTAAAGACAAGATTGTTATGATGCAGTGGAGCACATGGGAAACCGCGATGCCTTCTGCTGAGCTTGATAATGAAAAAAGTTTATTTTTTAATGCGGTAACTCAGCATCTTACCGAGCAAAAATAAGCAGTTTTCTATGGCTTAGATTGTCATGAAATTTTAACTTGATATTTAACAATGGTAATTTTAGAATCCGCCCAACTAATTTTTAGGAGCTTCAATGTGAGTACTTGCTCGAGTGACAGTAGTCGATCGGTAATAGTCTAAGTATCCACTGAAGTCCTGACAGACCTCTTTTTGTGGATGCAAGAAGAGGTTTTTTATTTTCATCTTTTCATTTCTATTATTAACCCATGATCTAATCATGTTGGGTTGCAGTACTTGCATGTGCTCCATGACTTATGGGAGTGATGCCAGTGTTATTTACTTTAAAGAAACGCTCACTTATTTCTAGTTTCTGTTTATTCGCATTATCTAATGCAAGCTATAGTGGACGACCTATGGTTGTTGACGATGCCGCTCTTGTTTCTCCAAAAACTTGTCAGCTAGAAACATGGGCACAGCATAACTCTGACAGCAAAGAATATTGGGCAACACCAGCCTGTAATTTTGGTGGCAATTTTGAATTTGCTGTAGGGATGGGGAGAGTAAATGATGATACTGAGCATGTCAGTTATGCAACTCTACAAGGTAAGACCTTATTAAAGCCTTTAGAAACGAATGATTGGGGAATCGGCTTTTCTTTTGGCACTCAAATCAATACTAAGGATTCTTCAAACAAAGATTGGACGTTTAATGTTCCTTTAAGTCTTTCTACTTTGGATGATAAATTTTTAATCCATGCCAATATGGGATGGTTACGTGAAAATACCACACATAAAAATCAAACCACGTGGGGAATTGGAACCGAAACACAACTTGCTAACCCATTAACGTTCACTGCCGAAATATATGGTAATGACCGAAATGATGCCTTTTATCAAACAGGTTTTCGATACATTGTCTATAAAGATTTTGTTCAATTAAACGCAAGTTATGGCAACCAAATTTCTCATCATGATAATGCTTTTTTATCTGTCGGATTTGTGCTTCTAACAAAGCCATTTTTACCTTAATGACTTAGAAATATCTTAATAAAGTATTTAAAAAAAGTGCTCTTTTAAACAGGAAAGGGCACAAACAAAGAAATTTAAAAAGGTGAGCATATATTTCATTCAAAGAAATTTTCTCTCTCTTCTTTTGATTTCATCTAAAACATAAAGTAAAGTGCGTTCACAAGATATTAAATAAAATTAATGGCTTGTTATGAATATTATAAAAGGTACTAATTTTTGGAGATTACTTTCTATTATATTAGGTTTTATTATTTTTCTAGGATTGTATTATTTTTTTATTGTATATCCTAAGGATACAGAGCAAGCCAGAATAAGATTTTCAGAAGAAGTCATGGCTTCTTTTTTTTGGATGGACTTATCTGATGAAGTGGAAATAAACAGTATTATTTTAAAAGAAGGGCTAGAGTTAAACCCTATTAATGATGAGATATATATTAACGATTTGAATGGTTTAAGCTCATTTTATGTTTGGAATGGTGAATACAAAGAAATGAAAGATGTCTTAAATAAATATTCTGAGTATTCATATTTTGGTAATAAGGGCATTCGAGGATTATGCTTAAAGCTTATGTTTGTACAACAATATAATCAAAAAATTCAGCAGAAAAATTATTCTTCACCAAGGCTATTGGCATCAAAAAAAATTAATAAACGTAATCTGGAAACTATCTCTCCATGGTTAAATGATATGAAGGCTTTTGATGAGTTTTATAAAGCTAAACACATGATTCCAAATTGTAAAATATAGATATGGCTTCTAAAAATTTTCTTTCTACGCTTGCACGGAAAAGTAAAGAAAATAGAGGAAATATAGCCTTATGCTCTATTCTTTTTATTATTCCTTTATTTGTATTTCCTACTCATCCTAAAAACGAATGGCAGTACGAGCTATATCAATACATCACACAAACTATGCATGTGACTGTTGGTACGAAAGGCCCATTACCGTTTTTTACGATTCTTTATAGCCTTTACATAACTATAGTCATGTTCTTTGTTGGTTGTGTTATCTGCTCTTTTTTTATTAAAAAATATGGGGTTAATAAAGCTTATCAAGAAGAAATTTATAAATTCTTTTTCAAAGCCGAATTTGAATCTTCAAAAAAATACCCTTGGCTAGAAAAGCCTCTAATTAAAAAGACTTTAGTCTCAAGTACATTTGCTGGGTGTTTTGTCATGGGAATTTTTCACTTTATTGAGGATGATATTACTCAGCAAAGGCCTAGACGTAGAGGTGGACTCATATCATTCTGTTATAACTATAGAGTCGGGGTTATGTTTTGGGAAATCATAAGTACTGCCTTTAGCATTTTTCCTATTTTTTATTTTGGTCTTTTATTCTTATACATCATTAATTATTTTTTTCGCGGGTTAGGTACAGGTAAGGTGGCTATTCCTTTAGAGGTATCAAGCAAAAAACGAAAGAGAACTAGGAAGGTCTGATATTTTTCTTTTGAATTGATAAAACACATTTCACTTAACCTATCAAAAAATGTGACAGAATCTAACTTTTTATAACCTATAAACGCGACTATCCTAATTGGGCTTGAACACAATCTTTTGAAGTGTTCCTTTTTAGTTTAGTTAGATTTTTTAGGTATTTAAAAAATGAATAAAATGCACGTAACTTTAGCGGTGATTATTGGCTTAATTATTGGTGGTGTAATCGGTGCTCTAGGTTACTCTAAAACTGCTGCGCGTTATGACGCGATGACCACAGCCTGTGTCATGGTAAATCAAGCAGTTGAACATGGCATCTTACAACCAGAACAAGTCAAAGAGCTTGGAGAGTTAACTGGCCAAACCCTTAAAAATGATTACGAGTCAGTTGCCTCTAAATTTAAATTCTCTGAAAAGCAATTAGGTAATGCATCTGAAGGTTCTAATTGTAGTCAGTTTATTGTTGGGGTAAATGCCGCACAATAACCATTAAGAAGCCCACAGTGAGTGGGCTTTTTTTATAATGTTTAATTAGGGCATCTACAATATTAACTGAACATACCATTTATAGACTGCTATAATAATGATCAATTCAAAATCTGAAATATAAGCTTGCCTAAAGGCAGGCTTTTAATATGTGTAATTAAGTCTGCTAGGAAATATGAAACGCTATTTAAAACAAACTGAATCGGCTACGACTAATTGGACAACAGAGCAAGACTGCTTCTTGATCGAAAATAATTCTCTCTCAATTTACGAGCTCATCGAACATTTACCTTTTTCTGAAGAAGAAATACGAGTGCGTCGAGCTGTTTTAGGGCTGGTAAGACGAGATAAGCAAATGAAAACATATTAATTTTACCAAATGGTAAAAATGATATGAAAATAAATGTTTCTAATTATCTCTATTCAACCATGCATTTTTGCGGATGAGTTATCAAAACCATAATTTTTTTCGGTATTTTATTGGTGCGATTTACATAAAACGCCAACTACTTACAAACAAGTCTAATAAGGTTACCTTTAATTACACGCGTTTAAGCATAATCAAATACATAAGACATTCATAGATCAGAACTTTATAACAATAGGACGGAGAGAGGTTAATGCCAAAGTATCTAGCTGTAGCCGAAAAGGTTTATAAAAATATAAAAAAAGATGGCTTATTCACTGATGACATTACTCAGAACCTTAACTGTTTAATTAGTCAGATCCGAAAAGCCATCAAGGGAACTGAGTTTAAGCTCAAGTTCAACTATATAGACTTTGAAGAAAATTTAACGAAACCGTTAAGTGAATGCAAAGTTAAAATTGATTTGAGTGTCATGCCAAAGTTCGCAAATGAAGGTGAATATCTTCTTTGGTTAGCTGGTCTTATTGAGCGAATCACAGAAGGGGGAAAGCCTAAATTGCCACCAATTTCGCACTTTTTACCACCAGGTTTTAAGATGTCGAAAGATTCGTTTCCTGTAACTGTTGCTCCTCCAAAAGAAGAGCATGCAGACATGATTATCAATTATTTTAAATCTGAGGATTTTATGAAAACCAATAAAACTCCTTCATAAAAGAATATAGAAGCGAACGTCCACCTTGCTTCTATATACTGCTGGTTTAAACTCAGCGACCGCCTTCTGGGGCGGTTTTTTTTGTTTAAAAAATTGCTCATAACTTAATTTTTCTTATGTTGAAATTCTAATTTAAAAGAATATTAAATGTGTATAAATGTGCAAATATCTGGCTATTTTTTATAAATAACAATACTTTAATTATATTCTTTGATAAAGAAAAATATACATTTTTCACATAAGCCATGTGCCAAGTAACGCAATTAAACATTTAGCTGTTCATAATCTTTAAAAAAAAGAGAAAGTGAACGATATGAATGAAAATGCAGAGCTTATAAAATACATTGACGTTGCTGAAAACGTCTATGAACGTGTCTATGAAAATAATCAAGTTTCCAATAATTTGATTGTTAACCTTAACCGCATCATGGCGGAAATCAAAAAACAGGCCCAAGAAAAAGATCTGAAGTTAAAATATAAGTCGATTGACTTTGAATATTGCTTGAGTTTGCCTTTGGCAGATAGAGATATAAAAATTGACCTCAGTTTGATGCCTCACTTTGAACATCGTGATGAATGTATTTTATGGTTAACCAATTTTATTGGAAAAATTAGTGTGCCTAAAAAGATGACGAGACAAAAACTAAGTTTTCATTAAAGTTTTTAGATTTAAAGCGATATATGAGTCATTACTAAAAAACTAACCGCATCTGTGCTTAAACAGTTATGCTTTATTCCAGATCGATATTTTATAATTAGAAAATGACAGAGCGCTTTAAAATGAAAACGTTTGTATTAACCTTTGCTGTTTTAGCTTCGTTATCTACCTATGGTCTAGCCAACGACTCTACGGGTTACGTGGGTACGGGGGGGATTCAATATCTCAAAAACTCGCAGATTGCCATGCAAAGCGAAGATCTATTCATCAGTAAAAAACTGATTAAGGTCGACTATCTTTATAAAAACTTAAGTAATAAAGACGTAACGGAAACCATCTTATTTCCGTTACCGCGCATTGATAATTTTTTTGAGTCTGATTTTGCTCACACCGAACAGCTTTTAAAAAGTTTTAAAATTGTGGTGGATGGTAAAAATATAAAACCCGAGATACATGTCAGAACTTTTATTCAAAAAGATGAAAAATCTCCCCTGATTGATGCTACGGATGAGTTTAAACAGTGCGGTTTTAGTGAAAAAGAGATGCTAAATCCGTGGACTCGCACTAACTATGATTATGAATATTATGTAGACAAGCTAAAACAATGTAATAAGCCGCAAATACAGAAAATTTTAGCCAAATTTAAAAAAGATGATGTGATTCCGTGGTCATCTCAAGTGATCTATAGTTGGAAGCAGACCTTTAAAGCAAATGGTTTGACTAAGATTCATCATGAATACAAACCTTTGGTCGGTGGCGCTGTAGCTCTCTATCCAGATGAATATAACCAGCAATTTTGTATGGATAAACAATTTAAGCAGGGCTTAAAAAAAGCCAGTGCAGAAAATTCGCCGTTTAGTGCTTTGGGCTATATTTTGACGACGGGTGCAAATTGGGCAAAACCAATTGAAAGCTTTAAGCTCACCATTGAGCGCGATAAAGACGAACTGGTTTCATTTTGTTGGGATGGGCCAGTTAAAAAAATTAGTCCAACTCAATTTCAAATGACCAAGACTAAGTTTGTACCCAAAAAAGACCTAGATATTATTTTTGTGAGAATTCGATAACTTCATACAGGCTTCTGGTTTGACCAAATTGCCTCAATATTGATTGTGTGTCATGAACCAGACATGGCACACAATAAGAAAAAGATGCCCTATGTTGCTGTCAGTAGGATTCTTGGCGTAATGAGTAATTAGAGCAGCTTCTTTTTAATCCAATAATCTAAACTGAAATAACGACCGCCTCCAAGAACAAGCAGTGCGAGAAGCATGACTAAATACGTAGCGGCAAACTCAATTCCATTATTTAAAATTACAAACGAACCACTAGACGTGAGCCAGTCGTAATTGCCGTAGGTTTGTAATATTTCACGAGCTTTCTCTAACTTTTCTGCTGAGGCCAAGACCTGCATGTTTGCAAAGGGCGCATTCGGATCAGCAATGGCTTGCCATCCGTTCGGTAGATGGACCGTAAATATGGCAACCAACATGGTAATCATGAGTGGAATACTAATTAAGCGAGTAAAAAGGCCAAATGTTAATAGTATTGCACCTGCTAATTCAGCCGTTGTTGCAAGTAATGCCATTAAATATGGAAAGGGAAGTCCTAAACCTCCATCTGAGTTGCCAAACCATTCTACAATGTCATTAAAGTGCATTAATTTATTTGTGCCAGCCATCCAAAATATAGGAACTAAATATAATCGAAGAGCCAGAGCTGCGATGCCGTCCGCATGTTGTAGAGTTTTGCCCAGTTTTTGATAATATTGAGATAAGCCATAAATAAAATTCTTCATGATAATTTCACATCCGATGCGATTGAATATTAATTAGTCGGATAAAAACTGTATTTCTTACATAAAAAAAATTTTATTTACGGTGTAATAAAAAAGGATTTGGTCCGTCTAACTATACGTACAAATGTACAAACCGAGAATTTATCTTTAAAGGAATACTAACATGAACAAGCTCAATTCAATGACTTCAGTGGCGGCATTATTAGCACTTTCAGTTGCTGGCGCTACACAAGTGGCGGTAGCAGCAACCCATACAACAACCGAAGCACATGCAACCAAAGCAGCAGATGGAAAATGCGGTGAAGCAAAATGCGGTGCTAACAAAATGAAAAACCACGAAAAGTCTGCCGAAGCAAAATGTGGTGCAGATAAAAAAGCAGCTGATGGTAAATGTGGAGCAACCAAAAAAGCAGCGGACGGCAAGTGCGGTGCAGATAAAAAAGTCACTGACGGTAAGTGCGGCGCTAAGTAAACGATCTGATCATGGATGATGTCGGCCTTCTGGTAAGTGTCGGCATCGTTTCCAAAAGGAGAAATCACCATGATGGATTTGTCAGGCGTAGGGCTGGGTTTAAGGCGTGATTTTATAGATTCGTTTTTAGATGCAAAAGCATGTCCCGATTTTATCGAAGTTGCTCCTGAAAACTGGCTAGGTTTTGGTGGTCGACATGCGAAATTACTCGCACAGTGTGTTGAAAAAGCCCCATTAATTTGTCACGGCCTGTCATTGTCTATTGGCGGTCCTCATCCACTCAATCTTGAATTTATCGGAAAAATAAAAAGCTTTTTAGAACAATATGATGTCTCTATTTATTCTGAACATTTAAGTTATACAAATGATGGGGGCTATCTATATGATTTGTTGCCAATCCCCATGACCGAAGCGGCTGTTAAATATGTCGCTGAACGTATTTTACGTGTTCAAGATATTTTAGGAAGAAGATTAGTCATAGAGAATGTTTCTACTTATTTAATGCCCAATGCCCAAATGAGTGAAGCGGAATTTATTCGTGAAGTTCTTCAATATGCAGACTGTGATTTGCTTCTGGATGTAAATAATGTCTATGTCAACAGTATTAATCATGGCAGTGATGCATTTGCATTTATTCGGGACATGCCAAAAGAAAGAATCCGTTATTTACATATTGCTGGACATGAAAAAGTTCAGAAAAATTTATTAATTGATACGCATGGCGCAGAAGTTTGTGATCGCGTATGGGAACTATTGAGATATACCTATCAAGTGTGTGGTGTGAAAGCAACTTTACTTGAGCGCGACTTTAATATTCCATCATGGCAAGAGCTAGAAGAGGAGCTAGCCAAAATTAAAATAATTCAACAACAGGAGAGTGGCTATGAAGGAAAATCAAATATCCTTCCAAACCATGCAACAACAGTTTTGTGACTGGATTAGAGATCCTGATTTAGAATTACCTCAAGCTCTTCCTGCCGAACGAATGCATATTTATCGAGATTTACTTTTTAATAATGTCTGTTCATTTATTGATTTAGTTTATCCCGTGGCTCGTGCGATGTTGCCAGAGTTAAAGTGGCAACAATTACTCTCGGAATTTTTTCAAAAAGCCCAGTGTCGCTCACCTTTGTATAATGATATTTCTCTGGAATTTAGAGAATATTTGACAAATCAGCAGCACCCGATATTGCAAGAATATCCGTGGTTGGCTGAGTTGTTGCAGTTTGAATGGCTTGAGTTGTATTTAGACACTGTTGAAATTGAAAAAGTAGTCTTGCAGGAAAACTGTGATTGGCAGTTAACCACGAAGGTATGGGTATTGGTTTATCAATATCCCGTTTATACGTGGACAACTTTAATGACTCCAGAACAAGTCGAGCCTATGCATGGAGTAATTATGGTCTGGCGAGATGAACAAGACAAAGTATGTATTGAACAGCTTTCGCCTTTGTTTGCTATGGTAATTGAACAGTTGACTCAAAATGTAAAGTTAACTGACCAAGATATTCATACACTCATTCAATCTGTACTCACTGATTTGTCTGAACATGATATTTATCTGCAAATTCAAGAACTAAACGCACTTTTAACTCGAATGCGATTGATTCAAACTCCCCATGATTTTAAAGAGGTATAAGGATGACTTCAGCCGTGGCATCAGATCATGAAGAAATAGGGGATCAGCTGCATAATCCAGCCTTTTTACAAGACTTAAGACAGCAAATGATAAAATTTGCTTTTTTACAGCTTTCTTCTCTTCCTCAAGCTGAAGATGTGGTGCAAGAGGCATTAACGAGTGCTTTCCAGCATTTAGATTCATTTAAAGGACGTGCTGCGTTTAAAACATGGGTATTTGCCATTTTAAAAAATAAAATTATTGATGTGATTCGGCAAAAGTCACGCTTGGTCGCAATGACTGAATTATTTAAAGATGAGGAAAGTGAACTGAGTATTGATGCACTGTTTGATGCTTCTGGACATTGGCACAAATATGAAGCGCCTCAAGCGTGGCAAAGCCCTGAAGAGATGATGGAGCAGGCAGATTTCTGGATAATTTTTGAAGCTTGTTTAAATCATTTACCTGCCAAATATGCTCAAGTTTTTATGATGAGAGAGGTGATAGAGCTGAGTTCTAATGAGATTTGTAGCAAGTTGGAATTATCTATCTCAAACTTTAATGTGTTGATGTATCGGAGTCGTACCCGACTACGTGAATGTTTAGAAAATAAATGGTTATTGAAGGAGGATTGTTCATGCTGACATGTCGACAAGCCACTCAACTGTTGTCTGAAAAGCAAGATAGACCATTGTTATTACGTGAGCAAAGTGGTTTACAACTGCATTTATTGGCGTGCCGCTCATGCCGCCGTTATTCAAAACAGATCAAAACAATTAGTCAGCTTTCTAAGGCATTTAAAAGTTTTGATGGCTAATTTTATTTAAAAATTTATTTATTGCTAGCCTAATTACGCTAACAACTCCCATACTATAAAAGTAAAGGAGTTTTTTAAGACAGGATGACACGTGAATTTAAAGAATCTTGAAGCATTTTATTGGGTTGTGACTTTAAAGAGCTTCAATAAGGCCGCGACTAAATTACAAACCACCCAGCCTGCGGTCTCTCAAAAAATCACATCTCTTGAAAATGAATTAGGCTTTAAAGTTTTAGATCGAAGTTATCGGCAGCTTAAACCAACACACAAAGGTTTAACTTTATTTAAGTACGCCGAAAAATTTATGCGACTAGAGACCGATCTGGTGGCTGAACTGACTGAAAATCAGCACCTGACTGGCACCATTCGTTTGGGAGTTTCCGAAACTATTGTTTATACATGGTTGGTTGAATATATCGAAAAGGTTCAGCAAGAGTTCCCCAAAATTTCAGTAGAAATTGTAGTGGACCTTACGCCTAACTTACAAGAAGGTGTTCGGACAGGTGACTTAGACATGGCTTTTTTACTTGGGCCAACTTTAGCTTTTGAGTGTATTGAACAAGCTTTGTGTGACTTTGAACTCAGTTTCTTAGCTTCACCTTCATTTAAAGGTGGAGTTGCTCAAATGTCTTTTAAAACATTAATGTCACATACCATTTTAACTTATCCAAAAATTACCTATCCCTATAAAGAATTGAAAGCACGAATGAAAGAGCAAGGGATTGATGAACCACTTTCAATTACCAGTTATTCATTGGCAACGCTGTTGCGTTTAGCCGAGCAGGGCTTAGGTATTGCGGTGGTGCCGACCTTAACGGCGTTAAAAGAAATTACTGATGGGCGACTAGAAATATTAAATACGCCTATTCAGTTAAAAACCTTTCATTTCACCTCGATTTACATTCAAGGAAATGATGTTGCCTTAAAAGAGAAATTGACCGAAGTCGCGGTTAAAGTATCTGAATGCGCTATGAAAAGACTCAATGAGCAAATAAAAAAATAAGCTGTTTTGTATGTAAAACAATAAAGGCAGCTTATTAACTTCAATAAGTAAAGCTTATCCTGATCTTCTAATAATTAATAAATTATTAAAAATCAAATATTTGAATTTTTAATTTTATGTAAAAAGTCTTATTGTCCGTAGGGATTAGCTATGTTTTTATTTTAGACACAAGATTTGATCACCGATTGTGTTGATTGGGGAGCAGGGAATCTTTGTCATTTTAAAGGATTAAAGAATATCGTTTGGGACAAAAAATGGTGTTCTTGGTTCAACTTGAAAATAGCGTTGTTAAGCTCAAATGGATGAGGAACGCATTAATATGTCTTTACTGAAATCTTCTTTTTTATCTGATCGCCAATGGGCCATTGTGGCCTCGATCTTTATGATGGCGACCTCTGCAATGGGGCCCGGATTTTTAACCCAAACTGCTGTATTTACAGTCAAGTTAGGCGCGGCATTTGGCTTTGCCATTTTAGTTTCCATTCTGATTGATTATGTGGTTCAACAAAACATTTGGCGTGTGGTGACACTTACTCAAATGCGTGCATCAGATATTGCCAATAAAGCATTACCGGGTAGTGGTTATTTACTGGCGTTTCTGGTGATTTTAGGCGGGTTTTTCTTTAGTGTCGGTAACATTGCCGGTGCAGCTTTAGGTTTAAATGCGCTTTTTGGCCTAGACACAAAGTGGGGCGGTATTTTAAGTGGTGCATTAGCCATTTTGATTTTTGCCTCAAGAAAAGCAACGCTTGCCATGGATAAAAGCATGATCGTGTTGGGATTGCTTAAAATCCTCCTGATTATTATCGTTGCTGTCATTGTGATGCCTCCTGTTGGGCAAGCTGTACATCAAACCTTTGCGCCAGATCAGATCGACTTTGCCATTATTACCACCATTGTTGGCGGTACGGTTGGTGGCTATATCTGTTACGCGGGAGCACACCGTTTACTCGATAAAGGCGCTGTTGGCCCTGAAAATATTGATGAAGTTGCTAAAGCTGCGACCAAGGGCATTGTTGTAGTCGGCATCATGCGCTATGTGCTGTTCTTGGCTTTTTTAGGTGTGGTGGTGAGCGGTGCAACGATTGATTTAGCCAGCCATGACGCCAATCCTGCAGCTCAAGCATTCCAATATGCAGCGGGTACATTTGGTTTTAAATTATTCGGCTTAATTTTCTGGGCAGCCGGGATTAGTAGCACCATTGGCGCAGCATATACTTCGGTGTCATTCTTTACTGCATTTAAAAAGAACTTAAAACCAAAACAAACCAACTATACGACCATTACCTTTATTGCATTGGCTTTATTGCTCTATGTGTTATTGGGTGCAACTCCGGCAGGTCTACTTATTTTTGTAGGCGGTTTTAACGGTTTGGTGTTGCCAATTGGCCTTACAATTTTTGTGTATGTTGCCGCGTGCCGTAAAGATTTGATGGGTAATTATAACTATCCAAAATGGTTGCTTATTTTGGGTGGGTTAACATGTCTGTTAACGTGGTGGATGGGCTACATGTCGTTTACGACTGTGTTTAACTATTTGACCAAGCTTTAAGCCAGACTGCGTGAAGTGATAAAGGAATAATGCCATGTTTGTAGATTTAAATAGTGATTTGGGTGAAAGCTTTGGCTCATGGAAAATGGGTAATGATGACCAGATTTTACCTGTCGTGACCAGTGCCAATATTGCTTGTGGCTTCCATGCTGGCGACCCACTCGGCATTTTAAAAACGGTTCGTAAAGCCGTTGAGCTTGGTGTGACCATTGGCGCTCACGTGTCTTATCCAGACCTTGTAGGCTTTGGCCGCCGTAATATGGATTTGTCACGTGACGAATTGATTGCCGATGTGCTTTACCAAATTTCTGCACTCGATGGTTTGGCTAAAGTGGCAGGCTCAAAAGTGCAATACGTTAAACCACATGGCGCGCTTTATAACACCATTGCACATGACCAAGCTCAGGCAGCAGCCGTGATTGATGCCATTAAAATGTATAACCCTGAACTGGTTTTAGTGGCTTTGGCAGGTTCTAACTTAGTCGAACAGGCACGAGCAGCGGGTTTAAAAGTTGTATCAGAAGCATTTGCTGACCGTGCTTATAACAGCGATGGTTCATTGGTTTCCCGCCGTCTAGAAGGTGCGGTTTTACACGACTCGGCATTTGTTGCAAGCCGTGTGGTGTCTATGCTCAAAAATGGTGGAGTTGAGTCAATTGACGGCGTATTTACCCCAATTCAAGCCGACACCATTTGCCTACACGGCGACACTGACGGTGCGCTAGAGATGTCGGCAGCCATTAAAGCTGAGCTTGTAAAAAACAATATTGAAATCCGCCCATTTGTAAATAAAGCATAAGGATGAGCACCATGTATAAGGATATTAAAGTCGACCCAGCTCAGCTTGAAGCCGCATTAGATGCGCGTTTAAAAATCCGTGCTGGCTTTGATAAACCGACAGCAGGCATGGCTGCGGGCATGACGCAGGTCAACATGATTTCGGTGCCAAAAGAGTGGGCGTATGACTTTTTACTCTATGCACACCGTAACCCGCAAAGCTGCCCAGTGCTTGATGTGCTCGAAGAAGGCATCTATGCAACTAAGCTTGCGGCAGACTCAGACATTCGAACCGACTTCCCACGTTATCGCATTTGGAAAGATGGCGAAATGGTCGATGAAGTGACCGATGCAAGAGAGATTTATAATGCTCATCCTGATTTGGTGACTTTCTTAATTGGTTGTAGCTTTTCGTTTGAAACAGCTTTGCAAGAAGCGGGTATTGAAGTTCGCCATATTCATGACGACACCAATGTACCGATGTATCTGAGCAATATAAAGTGCGAACCAGCAGGGCGTATTTCAGGAAATATGGTGGTTTCCATGCGACCAATTCCATCGCATCAAATTAGTGAAGCGGTAAAAATTACAGCACGTATGCCGAGTGTACACGGCGCACCTGTACATATTGGGCACCCTGAAAGCTTAGGAATTTTAGATGTAAATAAGCCAGATTTTGGTGATGCTTCTCGCATTGAAGCGGGTGAAATTCCAGTATTTTGGGCATGTGGGGTAACACCGCAAGCGGCAGTCATGAACTCAAAAATTCCTTTTGCGATTAGTCATGCACCGGGTCACATGTTTATTACCGACATTCCTGACCGTGCTTGGATTGGCTAACTGGACTAAAGAAGAATTAAAAGGATAAGCAAATGCGTTTTTTATCGGTAAACGCCGATTGTTTTCTAATTGAGCTGGCGAGCTTAGAGGAAACTTTGGCGTTGTACAATAAATTGCAAAATACGCAATTGAATGGAATTAAAGACTTAGTCCCTGCTGCAAAAACAATTTTGGTTTTTTTTAACGAGATCGAAACCAACTTTAAAACGCTAGTTGCTTCAATTCAGAGTCTCAAAATTGATTCTGGATTTGTGCGTAGCGGCCAAGAAGTAATTGTGCCGATTTGCTATAACGGCGAAGACCTTGCTCAGGTTGCCGAGCTGCAAGGTTTATCTGTTGCCGATGTGGTTAGAAAACATCACCAAAGTGTGTGGAATGTGGCTTTTATTGGTTTTGCGCCGGGCTTTGCGTATATGAGCAGCCCCGATAAGCCTTTTACCGATATTCCACGCTTAACGGTTCCTCGTAAAAAAATACCGTCAGGTTCTTTGGGCTTGGCTGGAAAATACTCTGGTATTTACCCAAAAGACAGTCCGGGTGGTTGGCAGCTGATCGGGACAACATCAGAAAAAATGTGGGATTTAGAGCGTAAAAATCCAGCACTACTTTTACCGGGTATGACCGTACATTTTGAAGATGTGACGCATAACCCAACGACAGTGACTGTACCGCAGCAAATTACGCCTAAGGTTGAGCCGAAACAATCGGTGCCACTGTTTAAAATCACTGCGCCAAGTTTACAAATGCTCATTCAAGATGAAGGGCGCTTAAACCAGACCAATATTGGTGTTGGTGTAGCGGGTGCAATGGACTTGTCTGCCATGCACAGTGCTAACCGTATTGTCGGGAACCCAACCGACACACCTGTCATTGAAGTTTTAAATGGCGGCCTAAAAGCCAAAATGCAGCATGCGGGTGTTATTGCGGTGGCTGGGGCCATCTCAACCATTCGTGTGAAATTTGCAGATGGGCAAACTATAGACTTTGTAAGCTATCAACCGATTGATTTGGATGAAGGCGATGAATTCCAAATTCAGCCACCAACAGCAGGTTTAAGAAATTATTTGGCAGTTCGTGGTGGTATAGACGTTGAACCAGTACTCAATAGTGCCTCGTTTGACAGCTTGGCAGTGTTAGGTCCAGAACCTTTAAAGCTTGGAGATACCATTTACCAAGGGCAGGTAAAGGCAACCAACATTAGCGTAAATGAAGTAGGTAAAACCGACTTACCAAAAACTGGCGAAGTCGTTGAGCTAGATATTGTGATGGGGCCACGTACAGACTGGTTTGAACAAGACAGTATTGAAATGCTCTGTCAGCAAGAATGGCTCGTGACCAATGAAAGCAACCGAGTCGGGCTAAGACTTTCAGGTGCACAGCCTCTAACTCGCAAAATTACCTACGAGTTGGAAAGTGAAGGCACATGTATTGGTGCTTTGCAGATTCCACCGAGTGGTCAGCCTGTTTTGTTTATGAATGATCATCCTTTAACGGGCGGATATCCGGTCATTGGTTCTGTTGCTAAACACCATTGGGATTTGGTGGCACAGATTCCAGCAGGTTGCCGCATCAAATTTAAAAAAATTGCCGAATTTACAGATTTTGAGAATGAATGATGAATACAGAAAAATTATTGATTGCTAACCGTGGTGAAATTGCCGTTCGTATTATCCATGCTTGCCGTGATATGGGAATTTCATCAGTCGCGTTATATGCAGATGATGATATTGGCAGCATGCATGTCGAACTTGCAGATGAAGCATGGGGCTTGACTGGTGCGACTGCCAGCGAGACTTACCTAAATATTCCTGCGATTATTGAAGTTGCAAAGAAATCAAAAGCGACTATGGTGCATCCGGGTTACGGCTTTTTATCTGAGCGTGCTGAGTTTGCTCAAGCTGTGATTGATGCAGGTTTAAAATGGGTCGGGCCATCACCAAGTGCCATTGAAAAACTAGGCGATAAAATCGAAGCACGTAAAATTGCAGCTTCGGTTGGTGCGCCGTTGGTTCAGGGTACGCAAGATCCACTCAATAATGCAGATGAAGCTTTAGAGTTTGCCAAACAATATGGTTTACCAATTGCCATTAAAGCTGCATTTGGTGGCGGTGGCCGCGGCTTAAAAGTCGCGTGGAAACTCGAAGAAGTCAAAGAGCTTTATGAGTCGGCAGTACGTGAAGCAAAAGCTGCCTTTGGCCGTGGTGAATGTTTTGTCGAGCAATATTTAGATAAACCGCGTCATGTAGAAGCGCAGGTGATAGCAGACCAACATAACAATATTGTGGTACTTGGTACACGTGATTGCTCGTTGCAACGCCGTAACCAAAAGTTAGTCGAAGAAGCGCCCGCGCCATTTATTAGCGATGAGATTTACCAACAAATTTTAACCTCGGCAAAAAATATTTGTCAGGCTGCAAACTATGTGGGTGCAGGTACAGTTGAATATTTACTCAGTTGTGACGGCAAGCTTTCATTCTTAGAAGTAAACACACGCTTGCAAGTTGAGCATCCTGTTACCGAAGAAACGTCGAAAGTCGATTTGGTGGTGGAACAAATTCGTGTTGCACAAGGTGAAGCGCTTTCTATTAAAGAAACTCCAAAAGCACAAGGCCATGCCATTGAGTTTCGTATTAATGCCGAAGACCCAGCGCGTGGTTTTATTCCGGCCTTTGGTGTATTGAGTTTATTTGAAGCGCCGTTTGGTAACGGTGTACGAGTCGACACAGGTGTTCGAACTGAGTCATTGGTGTCGAGTCACTTTGATTCACTTATGGCAAAGCTAATTGTGACTGGTCCAACCCGCGAAGTTGCAATTGCTCGCGCTAAACGTGCTTTAAAACAATTTAAAATTGAAGGCGTAGCTTCGGTTTTAGATTTTCACCGCGCGGTACTTAATGAACCTGACTTTACAGATGAATTTAATGTACACACGCGCTGGATTGAAAATGACTTTAAACAAGAATTAAAGCCAACTAAACGTGGCATTCCAAACCATCAACAATCGATGTTACTGAGCTACATTGAAATTGATGGTAAGTTACACCGTTTAGGTTTACCTGCGGGGATGTTTGCACAAGGTCCAGCAACCGCAGCTCCAGCCCAAACAACCGAGCCAGAAGTGAGTGCCGAGCATTTACTTGCCCCAATTAATGGTGTGATTAGCACTTGGAAAGTCGAAAATGGTGAGCAAGTCACCGAAGGCCAAGTGGTTGCGATTATGGAGGCCATGAAAATGGAAGTGCAGGTACTGGCACACCGCAGTGGTGTTATTCAGATTGGCGCAGAGAAGGGCGCGACCTGTCATGCAGAAACTGTGATTGCGAGTATTAATTAAGTTTTGAATAAATGATTTGGCTCACTTAAGCATCAGTTTAACTGGGTCAAATCGAATGCTTATTTATTCACTTAGTTCGTTATTTTTCGCAGTACTCGTTAACCATTTTCAGCTTGAAAATTAGCACTAATTATGAGATATTCCTCACAGTTTAGTGATATGAAAATTAATCACTGTATTGAAAGCTCGCTTATGCGGGCTTTAATTTTTAGCCCAGTTTAAGCATTTCTCACTTAATGAGCTGGCAGCATAAAAACAATTTGAGAATTTGGCACTCACTCAAAGGCGAATTGAAGAAAGCGAATGAAAATTCTACCTTCATCTGAATATGATCAAATTCTAAAATACAGTGTCTATTGGCTCGTCATCTCGATCGTGATTGGAGTCGTAGCGGGGTTGGCATCGACTTTAATTTTTGTCGCTTTTGATATTTCGAATAAAGTTCGAAGTCTGCATCACTGGCTCATCTACTTTTTACCTTTTGTAGGTTTTGGTATTGGTTATCTCATTAAAAAATATGGATCACCGATTGAGCGGGGAACTCATTTACTGATTGATGAAATTCACCAGCCTAAGTCGTTTATTCCAAAACGAATGAGCCCCATCATTTTTATTACTTCAATTTTAACGCAGTTATTCGGTGGTTCGGCAGGGCGTGAGGCCCCAGCGGTTCAGCTTTCAGGTGCCTTAATTGACCACTTAAGCCATATATTAAAAGTCTCGGAAGATAACCGAAAAATCTGTTTAATCGCCAGTATTGGTGCAGGCTTTGCAGGGGTGTTTGGCTTGCCTCTAGCGGGTGCAATCTATGGTTTAGAAATTACTGCTTTAGGTAATTTAAGATATTCAGCTATTTTTCCATGTTTTGTGTCGGCTCTGATTGCATCGGCCATTCCTGAGCTATTTGATATTGTTCATCCGCATATTTTTTATGTGATTAGTGAGTTTCCCGCCATTCATTTTGGCACGCTCATGAACTTAATTGTGGCAGGTCTGATCTTTGGCCTAGTCGCACGTTTCTTTATTGCGGCCATCCATTTTGCGAGTGACGTCTTTTATAAATACGTTCGGTATTTGCCTTTAAGAACCATGGTGGGTGGTATTGTCATTATGCTACTTACGTTGTTCACTGCGCATCAGCAATACAACGGTTTGGGTACAGATAAAATCATTTCATCTTTTTATGTACCGATTGAGTTTTACGACTTTTTTAACAAGACTATTTTTACAGCCATCACTTTAGGTTCAGGCTTTAAAGGTGGTGAAATTACGCCATTGTTTTATGTAGGTGCGACATTAGGGAATGCTTTAGGGGCGATTTTAGACCTACCAATTTCATTGCTTGCAGGCTTAGGTTTGGTAAGTCTGTTTTCTGGAGCAAGTAAGGCACCGTTAACATCTATTATTTTAGCTGTTGAGCTATTTGGAATGAATGTTGCGACTTATGCGATTATTACTTGTTTGTTGGCGGCGTTATTTTCTGGGAATTGTGGGTTGTATCGCCGTAAAAAGTTGATGGATTGATTAAGCATTTCTAAGGAGTTGAGTGGTTTTAGAGTGCTTAACTCCTATTAAATCTTCTTTTTTTTAATAATAAAAATTGGCCTAGTAAATGAAAATAATTCTAAAAATATGAAAAGAATTGAATTTATAGCTTTATAAAAGAAGATGGAAATTAATTTTAATGAACAACTATTGTTTCCTAAATATTTAAACTATAGGTATACATTAATAAAAATTAAAAATATTTAAAAAATTTCCAAAATGTTTCAATTATGAATTTTTTATGACATTTATTGTTGATTGTGAATGATTCATGTAGTTTTTGTTTGATTTTTTATCCATTTGGTAAATTAAAAATAACATTTTATGCAAAACAAAATTTTTTTTACTCACGCTTTTTTTCTTTTGTATGGGGTAGCTACACATGCATACGCCATCGATGATATTTCTTTACCAGATCGTATACGTCAGGAACAACGTTTAAAAGAGCTTAATCAACAATTAGAAGAGCAAATCACTCAGCTTGCACCTAAACCTGTCACTACCCAATTGCAGGATTTTAAAACTATAGTCGTTTCGGAAGAGCCATGCGTTAAGGTCAAGAATATTGATTTTGATAGAAAGACGTTACAGGACCCTGAACACTATAAATTTCACTTTATGCTTCGGGCAATCTGGAATCATCCGCAGAAGATTATTGGCAAGTGTATCGGTACGCAAAGCTTACGTAACCTCGTTAATTTCGCCCAAAATGAATTGATTAAGAAGGGTTTTATTACCAGTCAGGTTACTGTTGATCCTCAAGATATTCAGCAAGGTTCTTTGCGACTTGGTGTGCAGATTGGGCGTTTACGTAAGATCATCGTTGAAGGTGAGCAACTCTCTTTATTACAACTTAAAGCATCTTTACCATTTAAAGAAGGCGATGTCCTTAATCTACAACAACTTGATCAGGGTCTCGAAAACTTAAAACGAGCTTATACGGTAGATATACAAATTGTGCCGTCAAATGAGTCTGTTCAGGAAGCTAAAGGGTATAGTGATCTGATTATTAAGTTACAGCCACAATCAAAAATCAATTTAAATTTTGGTCTGGATAATTCAGGAAGTAAAGATACAGGTCGTTATATAGGTAGTCTTGGACTCAATATTAATAATCCATTCTATTTAAGTGATTATTTTTCTTTTAATTTTAGTCATTCATTAGATAACTTAAATCGAGACTTAAATAAAAACTACTTTGTAAGTTATCAGCTTCCGTTAGGAAATTATGATTTCAGTACTAGCTATAGCCGTTATCAATACGAGCAAAATGTATTGGGTGCAAATGGTGTACTACGTTATCACGGCTTAAGTCAGCAGGGTAATTTGAATGTATCTCGTGTACTTAGCCGAAGTGGACAGCATAAAACTAGCCTCTATGGCAAGCTCTACCATAAGCAAAATTCAAACTTTATTGATGATATTGAAATCGAAGTACAACGTAGAAAAACTTCAGGCTGGAATGCAGGGATACAACATCGCCAATATCTGGGTGATGCTGTATTAGATGCGGGTTTGGATTATCGGCATGGCACAGGCGCATTTGATGCGTTGTTAGCACCAGAAGAACAAATTAAGGACATTGATAAAAATCCATTACCATCAGAAGGGTATTCCCGTGCACCAATATGGAGTGCCGATTTACGTTTTCAAATGCCATTTTTGCTTTTAGATACGCCTGCTCAATACCGTTTGAACTGGCGTGGACAATATGCTCCACGAGTTTTAGTACCTAATGATCGTTTTTATATCGGTGGTCGTTATAGCGTTCGAGGTTTTGATGGTGAACTGATGCTATCAGGCGATAACGGACAGTATTTACAACAGGAAATCAGCGTAAATACAAAAATTCCAAATACACAAATGTATGTTGCCGTAGATCAGGGCTGGGTTAACGGTAAGAACAGTATTGCTGGGCAGCGCCATCTAATGGGGAGTGTCGTAGGTCTACGAAGTTATCTGAACCATTTTTATATTGATGCCTTTACAGGGCGAGGCCTAATCGCTCCGCAGAGTATAAAAAAAGACTGGATATTTGGATTTAGCCTAAATGCTTTTTATTAAGTTTCCTTAAGAAACAAAATTAATTTTAATTAGAGAAAACTGACTTATGAATAAAAATCTTTATCGAATTGTTTTTAACAAAGCTCGTAACATGTTTATGGCTGTTGCGGAGAATGTTAGAAGCCAGAGCAAGGCGGCAGGACAATCTACCTCCTCAGAAATAGAGCGTTCGGGACAATCATCAGGACAAGAAAAATCATTTCATCAACTGTGGCATGTCAAGGCATTAGTAGCAAGTATTAGCTTATTAGTACCATTTGCTCCTGTCTATGCTGCTATTGTCGCAGATAGTGCAGCAAATGCTGCTAATAGAGCAGTCATTGGTGCTGGTAAGAACTCAGCAGGTACAACAGTTCCAGTGGTTAACATTCAGACTCCCAAAAATGGTATTTCCCACAATATCTATAAACAGTTTGATGTATTGGCTGAAGGTGCTGTTTTAAATAACAGTCGAACAGGAGCAACCACCAAAACAGTAGGGGCCGTAGGGGCAAACCCATTTTTAGCGACTGGTGAAGCGCGAGTTATTTTAAATGAGGTAAATTCAACAGCTGCTTCAAGATTTGAAGGTAACTTAGAAGTCGCAGGGCAAATGGCAGATGTGATTATTGCCAACCCGTCTGGTATTAACATTAAAGGCGGTGGCTTTATTAATGCCAATAAGGCAATTTTTACTACGGGTAAACCTCAATTAAATGCCGATGGTAGTATTAAACAGTTCACAGTTGATCAAGGGAGAATTACGGTTTCAGCAAATCCTAACTCTAAGTTTGGATTAGGGGGAAATAATAACGATGTAAATTATGTAGACCTTTATGCTCGTGCATTAGAACTTAGTGCAGAACTCCGAGCCAAAAATGATATTCAGGTGATTGCAGGGGCGAATACTATCGGTGCAGATTTACAGAATGTTATGGCTAAAACAGGAATAGGGACTGCACCGACATTAGCTGTGGACGTGAAAGCACTGGGCGGGATGTATGCCAATAACATCTATTTGATGGGGACAGAAAAGGGCTTGGGCGTTACCAATGCAGGGACTCTTCAGGCAGTCAACAATCTGGTAATTACCAGTGCAGGGAAAATTGAGCATAATGGTACAATCAGTTCAACCAGTAAAACCCAAGGTTTAGTGAACATACAGACAACGGGCACTGGTGCAGTTGCAGATATCAACTCATCAGGGAGTATTAATAGTAATAGCATGCTCAATATTGATTCAGGTAATAACCTGAATGTAAATGCCAAAGAAATTATTATTAATAATGGTAGCTTGGCTTCTTCTCCTTTAATGATCAATACTAAAGGTAATTTAAATTTAGCAGCGAATAGCCGAATTTTTAATGATGCACAGAGTGGGGATGTATATGTTGATGCAGCGAACATCAATCTGGCAACTAACGCAGGCATCACCAGTAATCGTGGTTCTGCTTATATTCAGTCACAAAAAGATGTGGTTGCAGCACAAGGTGCAAAATTAATAGCAGCACAAAATTTGAATGTATCTGGAAAAGGTAAGCTCTCACTGAACGAAAATCAGATACAGGCATCCTTGGGTTCAATAAACCTACAAGCAGATTCTTCAAATACAGATGGTTTAATTGATATCCGAGGTGGGACTATTTATGGGGGTAAAGATTTAAACTTATATAGTTCAGGAGATGTAAATTTACAGAATCTTGGATTTGCACTTGAAAATTCTGCAACACGAGTCAAGAATATTAATGCTCATAGTGGACGAAATTTGGTCTGGAACAATGCAACAAAAGTTCTACCCCAGATTACAGGGAAAGTTGCATTGGATGCCGAGAATAATTTAAGTATTTCAGCTCAAGGGGTCTCTAGCAAAGATAGTATCCAATTGCAAGCAGGTCAATTAACATTAAATACTAATCTCACCTCTCAAAAAGATATTAATCTGATCGCAGAAACAACTGATTTATTTCTAAATAATGTATTAAATGCTCAGAATGATATCAACATTTCAGCTTTAACTGGTGGGATTACTGTCAATAGCCTCAAAGCCAATTCCAATGCAGGCAAAACTTCGATTCTTGCGAATAAAAATCTAGTTTTAAATTCACTGCAAGAAATAGAACCAGCTCCTTGGGCAGATCAAGACGGCGCAACAACTGATATGACCTTCATCAATGGTAATAAAGGGGTTATATTAGGGTCAATTGGAGATGGGAATGTACAATTAAAATCTACCCGTATCACTGCTGAACAGGGAGATATTCAACTGATTGCAGGTAATGGTATTTCTTTACAAGCGAATACCGATGTGACAATTAGAGGTGATCATGGATATGATGATATTAGAAAGAATATTTTACAGGGACAATCTTTACAGATTCAGAATAAGAAAGCAGATGTCGTCATTGATAACACCACTTTAACAACCTCTGTTGGTGGTTTATCTATTAATAGCGAGGGAAAAACGACATTATCAAATAGCGAATTAAATTCTAAAGGGAATACTGAGCTTTCTGCCAAAGATCATTTGACTTTACAAAATATAGAAGCGAATGCTGATAAACACATGGCGGTGAGTAGTAAAAAGAACATTTACTTCAATAGTAAGTATGGTTCAACAGCAACTCCAGTTGTTTGGGATTCTTCGAGTTCTGTTAACTTAAAAGCGAATGGTATTTTATCTATGGTGGGTATGGATCATATCGCCAATCGGACAACTTATACTGGCGGAGCGATTTCACTAGAAGCTAATAACTTAATCAGTCCTTCTGCTGGTACCTTAACTTTTAATGCAATGGATAGTTCTGTTCTCACAAATGATCCTGCCCTAAAAAATTTAGAGGGTGATCTTACAATTCAGACAAATGGGGCTTTAACATTGGATCCCAAAATCCATAAGCTCGGTGCTGCAGGAGATTATGAACTTATTTCAAAAAATGGAAAGTTAACTTTATTAGGTTATGGTGGAGCCAATGGTCATTTCTCCGAAACAGTATTCAGATTAACCAACAATATGGGGGGGAGTCACCTAGAAGGAAATAAAGGGGTTGAAATTCAGGGTACTGTAATAAGAAACATGAAAGACCTCAAAATTGTAGCACCTGATGGAGACATCAAAATTGAAGGGGTAAAAAATACTTTTAATAATTCTACGTATTCAAAACATTCTGATTATTTGTCCAAACAGAGGTTGTATTACGAAAATAAAATACAAGAAATTAATAGATTAGGTGTATTGAATGCGGCCCAAAAGAAACTTGTTGCACAATACACAGAAGAAATTAATGATATTACAAAACAGATTAACTTCTTAAGTCTAGGAACCAACGGAGCTGAACACGCAGGGAGTCTTTTAAGGTCTGAAACAGGGAAAGTTAATATTGTCTCTGGAAAAGGCATTATGATTACGGGGGCGGATATTCTGGCTATTGATGGTCAAGTCAATATTGAAGCTCAAGGTATTGGAGAGAAAATCTATACCTCGACGGCATTAGATAAGAATAGCCAACCCATGAGCATGAATGCGGGTGTTATTCTTGCAGCCCATAATGATTTTTATGATCGTGGCAATGAAACGGATCAAAACTATCAGGCGATCTCATTACTTACACCGACCCTTGTGGAAGGGAAGCGTGGAGTCAATATAAAAACTACAGGAGCACAGGAAGGAAGCAATCTGATTCTTCAAGCAGTAGGTATTAGCTCTTCTGAGGGGGATGTTAAGATTGAATCGAATAAAAATATACTATTTGATGTGGCGCTTGAGCAAAGTTATGATCGGTCAACATCAATTGAAAAGAAGAAGTCATGGGGTGGTTTAAAAAAGAAAACGATTACGACCTTTTCTGAGAATGAATCAACACGACCTGCTTCAGTCGATATTAGTGGCAAGAATATCTATATCGAGAGTAAAGAATTAAATAAAAATCATAAGATCGATATCTATTCAGGACAGTTTATAGCAGAAGGTGGAGATTTATTTATCCGTTCAGGTGGGGATTTATACTTTAATACAGTGAACGAAATTTCCAAGAATCAGTTGGAGGTTAATAAGAAGTCTTCAATATTAGGGATTAAATATAATACTTCAAAAACCAACAGTAGTTATCAGGTGGTTACCCAAATTCCTTCCACATTAACTGCATCATATATTGGGACCAAGTCAGGATTTGATACCCATTTAGCCGGTACAGAGTTTAATTATCTGAAAGAAGCGACAATTGAATCCGGTGGTAAAATATTTTTAGAGCCAAGTGTCACCAGTATTAATAACACTATTAAAAAGGAAAAGAATTCGGTTGTTTGGCAATCGATGCAAGATAAAGGCTCCATTACAGAAACAGCCAAACTTCCAAGTTTTAATGGACCAACTCCACCTATATTTAAAGCAGCGGGTGGATTGAGTGTACAAGTTCCAATTAGCGAAAAAGATGCCAATAAAAAAGTGCTTCGGGATGAAATATTAAAGTTGGCGAATCAGCCTGGAAATACTTATCTTAAAGATTTAGTCAATCGTAATGATGTAGATTGGCAGCAGGTTCTCCTTACCCAAAAGGATTGGGATTATAAATCACAAGGTTTAACTGGAGCCGGAGCGGCCTTAATTGTCATCATAGTCACTATTGCGACAATGGGTACTGGTACAGCAGCGGCGGCTGGAGCTGCGGGTGGAACAGCTGCAAGTGGTACAACAGTGGGGCTTGGCGCGAGCATGCTGGGTACGGCTGGTGTGACTACAACAGCGGCAGGCGCAATTGTTCCGTCAACATTAGGGGTAATGGCAAATGCAGCAGTCACGAGTCTGGCTGCTCAGGCAAGTGTTGGCCTGATTAATAATGGTGGGGATATTGGTAAAACCCTAAAAGAGATGGGAAGTAAAGATTCCATTAAAAATTTGGCTGCATCTGTGGTAACAGCTGGTTTATTGAGTCAAGTTGGTACTGCCCTAAATTTAAAGCCTGACAGTACTCTCCTATCAGATCGTTTAGTAAATAATTTTACCACTTCTGTAGGATCCACCTTAGTACAAACTGCCATTAATGGTGGGAATCTTGGCGATAATTTACAAGTTGCATTACTAGCAGGTCTAGCAGGGGCCTTACAAGGAGAGTTGGCTAGTCAGATTGGAACGAGTTTAGATAAAGTCGATCCGAATATATTTGAATATACAATTCATAAAATTGCTCATGCCGCTGTTGGATGTGCTGCTGCTGCTGCAACGAAGTCTAGTTGTGAGGCAGGTGCGATTGGTGCCGGTGTAGGTGAAATAGTTGCAGGGTTAATGCCAGAACCAGCCAATGGTATTGAATATACTGATGCAGAAAAACTAAAAATCCGGAATATAGGTAAATTAGTTTCTGGAACGGTTGCAGCATATACTGGTTATGATGTAAACACTGCTGCGAACAGTGCTGATACTGCGATTCAGAATAACTCCTTAGTTAGATTAGCAACTACCACAGGTAAGCTATTAGTAAAAGCAGCTGAAATTTATGGTGATATTAAGAAAGCAAATAAGGGTATAGTCGATTCAAAGGTTTTTGTACAAAAACTTAAAGATCAAGGCGTAAGTGAGCTTGTTGGAATAGCTGATGATTTGGTAACTGTTTTTGGTCCTGCCAGTACTCCTTTTGATAGAGCTTTAGCAGCTTTTGACCTTATTATTGGAACAGATTTAAAACCGGGGAAGGCTGAATCATTAAAGCTTGCTCAAGCTGAATTGGATAAATTAAAAGTAGATCAAGCTTATACTTTAAAAGTTTTACAAGTAAAAAAAGACGTAGTTACCAGAAACCGATTAAACGGTAAAGAATTTGAAATGAGTGCTGCAAGTAAATTGGGGGTAAAGCGAAATACCGATCGACAAATGATTACCATAAAAACTGAGAGAGATGGACAGATTAATATTATTCCAGATGCATTCGGTAATGGTGGGACATTAGTTGAGTTCAAGAATGTCCAATATCTTACAGATACCCAGCAACTCAGGGGGTATGGGGCAACAGGAAAACCAGTTACTTTAGTAGTAAATATGAATACAAAGATATCTGAAACAGTGAAGAATAGTATTTTATCTAATAAGGGGACAATTCAAAGATTTGATCCTATCAAAAATACTCTCCACTCATATTAGGAAATTATCAAATGAAGTTTAAGCGTCCTATTTATAGCAAAATTTTTACTCCAAATATGTTGAGAGATCCCCAAGAATTTTTTAAACGGATACACCACTACTGTAATTCCTTTCCAGAAATGCTTCCAGAAAAGTATGGTTTTTGGGAACCATTAAAAATCCCATTTTCACCTGATATAATAGAAAAACTGATTCCTAATGACAGAGGGGGAGCTGCTGATCGATTATTGTGCCAACGTTTAAAAAAGCCCCGTTATCAAGGAAGTTTTTGGCCTTCACTGCATGGAGAGACGCATAGTGAGGAATATCTTACCTCAGAGTTTACTCAAATTGATCAGCATAAATTGATAAATTATCTGAAAACTACTACCTTACAATTTAATGCGGACTTAGCAATTATTGATGCAAATCGGCATTCGGAACCACAGTTAGGAATTAAAGAAGGATGGCGTGGGGTAACACCTTTTTCCTATGAACTAAAACATTGGTTACCAGATATGTATTGGGGAACGGTATTTGGTAAACCTTATGTCGATTTATTTGGCTTAGAGTGTTTATTGTCTACCCCCGCGTATAAAGTAGAAAAGTTATCAGATGATGCTGTTTACATTCAATTAACTGAGCAAGTACAAGATATATTTGAAAAAACAGAACATGTGGATGAACAGCGTGAAATAGTTAAACATCATTTGGGTACTGATGCCTTTTGGTCACCAGAAAAGGCTTATGTAATAAACACGGATTATAGAGTTTTAAAAGGCTTATCTGAACATAATGTAATTAATATTCCTTTGCAGACTAATTATACTGATGTCTTCCGTGTGCCTCATTTTAATTTAATATCAGATGCTTATATGCAAGCAGAAGTGCCGCCGGAAAATATTTATACATATTTGAAGGGAATAAAGGAATTTGGTACCGATCAATGGATTGTTCAATTGTCTCAAGCATGGTTATTACGCATGTTTGATCCTATAGCGCTTGGTTATGGTGTTGAGGATGTTTATAGTCATGGTGAGGTAAGTGAAATAGAGTTTTTTTATAAACCCGATGGATATGACTCTCCTATAGAAAAGGAACTATTTATTGGAGCGTGGGATCGACCAGAGCAAGAAACAATGAGCCGTCAGAAGTATGCTGAATCCATACTTCAAGTATTAGCTAGTAATTACCCATTAGCGCAATCAGAATGGTCAAATGTAGAAAGTAAAGTTGATCATTTTGAGGGGCATTCAGAAGTTTATTTAGACCAAATCGATCCACAAGAGTTTAATTTGTTTCGTATAGCAATTAAAGTAATTGTATTTGAGCGGTTTTTTGTTAAAGTCACTTTCATGGATTATTGGTGTAATGACTTGAGTGAATCTCAAGAAATTTCTAACCCAATTTTTAACTTGTTTAAAGCTAAGTAATATTTATATAAAAAGACTTTTATTGATAAAAATAAGGGGATGAAGCCCCTTATTTTTATTCTGTACAAGAAATATATAGCAGCGAATATAGCTGTTGAATGTTCTGTCATCCACTATGGATGACAGAACATCTGCTTTAATTGAATTATCAATACGTGTGGATTTAAAGGCAGCTAAAAATGTTGATGCCTTAAAAAGCGATCAAAAAATTCTTGTGAAGAATTTAGGGACACCCTTAACAAGAATTTAATTCTTTTTGGAGAAAAATGTGAATGAAGCATTAAGAAAAATAGAGATTCTTTGGAGTAAAGAACTAAAGCACGCTGTTCATAGAGGAGAAAAAACTTTTTTTCAGTTTCGTTGTATTTTGAATAATGGTATTTCACCAGATAGATTTGATGATATCGATTTGCAATTACCCACAGAGTTTAAGGAGTTCCTCTTAGTTAGTAATGGGGCTGATTTATTCAAGGATGAGGAATATGGGCAATGGGGAGCGAGAATATTTAGTATTGATGAGTTACAGTCATCTAATAAATATTATAGAGAGTTAAGGCCTAAAGACTTCACTAAGGGGGATTTGATAATTGGTGAGTTTTATGGTGATTCAGATTTGTTATTGTTAAGGTGTGATCCTGAAAGTAAGGATTATGGCGTTGTACTTATCGCTTTACCTTTTGATAATCGCTCAGATTGGTATTGTTCAGTCAACTTTGAATATTTTATAACTGACTATGTTAATTTTGAGGGCGATAAATTCTGGGAGATGCGAACAAAAAAATAATTTTATTGAAGCTCTAACAAGGGCTAGTTTTTTTAGCATATCCCATTTTATTTATTATTCTAATTATGTTGCAAAGATTAATGCTTAAAATTAAATATATAAGTCATCTCTAGAGCTAATCTATAGTTTTGCTATGTAGTTACTAAATTAATAAAGCAAGAAAGGTATATCCTTATTTTTCTATGAATATATAAGCCCATTTCCGATGGCTAATTTCTTTCTTTTTAAGGATCTATTTTAAAACAAATGTCATTTCCCACGCTTGACGACAACAAAAGCGGATACTATCCTTTGCGGGCTGGCCTACATTGCCAGTCGGTTTTAGCAGACCGTTTTCATCTAGAACATCAAAAAAGTAATTTTTTGGTGGTGAACTCGTTCGTCCCCCTTCGTAGCGGTAGGACGGAGGAGGGACGCCTTCGGGCGTGCCAGTTCCTAGATGACTGGTCTGCTAACCCTTCTTCGTTCTGCCACCATAATCATTTAGCAGTGATCTGGTAGAACTTCTATTTCATCTAGGAGTCCGCTATGCGTACTAATTCTTCTCAATTTTTGGCCTTTGCCAAACTCTCTCTAGCCATACCGCTTAAGCAGTCTATAAATCGGTTTAACCGACCCTAGGTTTTTATGCCTAAACATCGTTACGACTAAAACATAGCAACAATAAAACCGAGGTAGGCGAGCACACCATTATTGTGCGGCTTTTACATGCCTGTTTTTAGCACTCAATTTAAGAGTAACGGCATTTCTATCTCTTTTATATACAACAAAAAATTATTTTAAGCGGTATATATGAACAATTTAGAATCTTCATTTAGAGCACTACGAGTGCTGCACACAGCAAAAGATTTATTTAATCAAGATGGATTTAACAAGGTCGGGGTTGACCGAATTATTGCTGAAGCCAAAATCCCCAAAGCGACTTTCTATAACATCTTTCATTCAAAAGCACGACTGATCGAGATGTGTTTAACCTTTCAAACGGATGCGCTCAAAGTAAAAGTCCTTTCAATTATCAATTCATACAGCGAATTTATGGTGTTCGATAAACTCAAGCAAATTTACTTTTTACATGCCAATTTAGAAGGATTTTACCGTTTACCATTTAAAGCAATTTTTGAAATTGAAAAGTGTTATGCAACGGCTTATCGAGTGGTTGTTGATTATAGAAACTGGTTTATAAATGAGCTTTATAAGCTGCTTCTTACTGTCAAAACTACCGCTTCAATAAAAGATGCCCACATGTTTCTATTTGCAATTGATGGAGCAATGGTTCAGCTGTTAAGTGCCAATAGCGTAGATGA
>NZ_JEXG01000028.1:0-52797 GCF_000581275.1 Acinetobacter sp. 809848 | reverse complement strand
CCTTTGCAAGGGGTATTTCAGCCTTTTTCACTTGAGTGCCGTTTTTTTCTACTATTTTGCGAAAAAAGTGATATATATGGCTTTTTTTTAGGCATTTTCACTGCCTTTTATTAGTTTTATATTTAAAAATTTGGGACATTTTTAATTTCCTATGTCTTTAATAGAGTTTATAGACATATATAGTCCCTTAATTCCAAAGATTCCAAAGATTCCAAAGATTCCAAAGATTCCAAAGATTCCAAAGATTCCAAAGATTCCAAAGATTCCAAAGACAGACTAGAGCAAATACTCTATTTATTGATTAATACTTTCTATTCTTTACTTATTCTATTTTTCTACTTATTAAGTTAATTACAAACTGTTCCACGTGGAACGCTTAATTGATTTTGTGATCAGAAATAAAAAAGCAGGATTACTCCTGCTTTTTACTCTATAACTTTATTTTATTAGTCAGTGAAAATTACACGTGCAATTGCTTTTTTACCTGATTGAATAATAAAGCTTCCTTTTTCTTTTACAGAGAAGCTTGCATCAACGGCATTCCAGTCAACTTTTACCGCACCACGAGCAACCGCATCTTTTGCCGCAGCTGCATTTGGATTTAAGCCTGCTACACGTAAAATCGTAGCAATAAAGATTTCTCCTCCAAACTCACCAAGTGAAATAGTCACTTCTGGTGTGTCTTCAGGTACTTCACCTTCTGTAATACGGTTACCAGCACTCTTATGGGCATTAGCAGCAGCTTCTGCATCATGGAAGCGTTCAACTAGCTCAAGCGCAAGAATACGTTTTACTTCTTGCGGATTACGACCAGCAGCAATTTCATCTAATAGAGCTTTGATCTCATCAAGAGATTTGAAGCTTAATAAATCGAAATAGCGTTCAATTAAAGAGTCTGGCATTGATAAAACTTTTTGGTACATTGCCCCTGGTGTATCAAATACACCAATATAGTTACCTAAAGATTTAGACATTTTATTTACGCCATCTAGACCTTCTAGAATCGGCACGGTGATACACACTTGAGATTCTTGGCCATAACGGCTTTGTAAAGTACGACCCATAAGTAAGTTAAAGGTCTGGTCTGTACCGCCTAACTCAACGTCAGCTTCAAGCGCAATTGAGTCATAACCTTGAACTAAAGGATATAAAAACTCATGAATTGCAATCGGCTGGTGGTTGCTATAACGCTTTGTAAAGTCATCGCGCTCTAACATACGTGATACGGTTTGCTGGCTTGCTAATTGAATAAGGTCAGCAGCAGACTTTTGATTAAACCATTCTGAGTTAAAACGTACTTTTGTTTTATTCGGGTCTAATATCTTGAATACTTGCTCTTGATAAGTTTTAGCGTTGGCTTCTACTTGTTCACGTGACAACGGTGGACGAGTTGCGCTTTTACCAGTTGGGTCACCAATCATCGCTGTATAGTCACCAATTAAGAAGGTAACTTCATGGCCCAAGTCTTGGAAAGTTTTTAGTTTATTAATAAGAACCGTATGTCCTAAATGTAAATCTGGTGCTGTAGGGTCAAAACCAGCTTTAATTTTAAGAGGACGATTCTCTTTAAGCTTTTTCAGTAAATCTTCTTCTGAAATAATTTCGTGCGTGCCTCGTTGGATGAGGGCAAGCTGTTCTTCGGCGGGCAAGAAATTTGACATCACAAAACCTAAACACATCAGTTATTCAATTTGTGCGATATACTAACATTTTTTCAGCGTCTTGCAGGGGAAGTTGCATATGAGCGCAATCTATATCGGCGTAATGACTGGCACTAGTATGGATGGTGTGGATATTGTAGCGGCTTCATTTGAGCCACTACAGCTTCATGCCACTCTTACAGTTCCATTCGAACCCGAGTTACGTGATGAGCTTATGGCATTAACTTTACCTGATGACAATGAAATTGACCGCATGGGTAAAGCTGATGTTGCCCTAGCCCAAATGATTGGTCATGGGATTAATACTCTCATTGAAAAGCACCAATTAGACCGTAGCCAAATTAAAGCAATTGGGTCGCATGGGCAAACCATTCGTCACCGTCCAGAACATGGATTTACGCTACAAATTGGCGATCCCAACATCATTACTGAAATCACTCAGATTCCGGTTGTTTCAGATTTCCGTCGTAGAGATATGGCAGCAGGTGGTCAAGGCGCGCCATTAGTTCCGGCTTTCCATCAAGCATTATTTCAACATCCAAGTATTCATCGTGTAATTTTGAATTTGGGTGGTATTGCTAATGTGAGTATGCTGCCTGCCAATAACAGTGACGGCGTATTTGGTTTTGATACAGGTCCTGCAAATATTTTGATGGATGCGTGGTGTCATCGCCACACAGGTCATCCATATGATGAAAATGGTGATTGGGCTGCTTATGGTCATCCTATCCGCTCTTTACTCGACCGTCTCCATGCGCATGAATATTTTTCTAAAGAACCGCCTAAGAGCACGGGACGTGAAGACTTTAATATTGACTGGTTGGACGACCAGTTAATCGATTGGCGAAATGATTTAACTTATGATGAGTTAGAAGATACCCCTGAAAACATTCAAGCAACCCTATTAAAACTTACTGTGCGTGCCATTCAAAAAGCAATTTATCGCTCTGAGATGGAAACAGGTGAAGTATATGTTTGTGGTGGTGGAGCTTATAACTCTTATTTACTAGAACAATTACGTTGGCGTTTACGTAAACATAATTGGTCTGTTCAACCTACCGATGTTTTAGGACTTTCCCCTACTTGGGTCGAGGCTACAGCATTTGCATGGTTAGCAATGCGTTTTGTAAATGGTTTAAGTGGTAATTTGCCCGCAGTAACAGGTGCTTCGGATTTCAGAATCCTAGGTACGATCACGGCAGTATAAAACTATTTATTGATTTGTTTGGTTAGATTCGACCTCATAGCACATTTACTGACCCGAAATGCTGTTATGTAAATGAGCATAAAAACTCATGATAAATGCCGATAAAAATAATTTAAGGCATGTTTGTATGGATCTGACCAAACGTATTCATCAATATACACGCGGGGCTTGGACATTCGATGTGATTGATTCAGGCCCTATAGATGGTCCTCTCGTTGTTTTATTGCATGGTTTTCCAGAAACTGCTCATAGTTGGGAGCAGACTTCGGAATTATTGCATGAGCATCAATTTAGAACACTTGCGATTCATCAACGTGGTTATAGTTTAAATGCTAGGCCTCAAAGCCGCTTTGAATATGCTTTAAGTGAGCTAGTCGAAGATGTTGCGATTTTTATTGAGAAGCTTGGTCAGCCAGTTTACTTAATTGGGCACGACTGGGGCTCGGCAATTGCTTCCGGTGTTGCTATGAAGTATCCACAATATATTCAACACCTCACTTTAGTTTCTGTCCCCCATCAAGCTGCATTTTTAAAAGCTTGTTTAAACAGTAGACAACTTTTTAAATCTTATTATTTTGCAATTTTTCAGCTACCGATTCTGCCCGAACTTTTATTTAAAAAGATACCTAAATTGGGTCGTAAGTTTCTAAAGTCATCAGGCATGACTGAACAGCAAATTGCGATATTTGAGGCTGAGTTTATAAAGGAAAATAGATTAACCACGGCGTTGAATTGGTATCGTGGCTTTTTTTGGGACAAACCTCAAAATCCGTTTAAAGCCATAGATGTCCCCACTCTTTTTATTTGGGGTAAACATGATATTGCCGTTACAGAAAAAAGCGCCGAGCTAAACTCACATTATTTTAAAAATAGTTATGAAGCAGTTTTTATGAATGCGTCGCACTGGATTCCATATCAGAATGCACCTGAACTGGTACAATACTTTTTAGAATCTGTCCGTAAAAAATAATGATTTGATCAATAAAAAAACCTCTCAAAATAGAGAGGTTTTTTAAATTTTAAAATTCTTTTAAATCGAGAATGAAGAACCACAACCACATGTTGTTGTTGCATTCGGGTTTTGTACGATAAAACGCGAACCTTCAAGACCTTCTACATAGTCAACTACTGAACCAATAAGGTATTGGTAACTAAGTGAGTCAACCAGCATTTTTACATCGCCATTTACGAATTCTGCATCATCTTCATTTACGCTTTCAGCAAAATTAAAGCCATACGAAAACCCTGAACACCCGCCTCCTGTTACATACACACGTAACATGAGATCGTCATTCCCTTCACTATCACGGAGTTGGCGTACCTTATTGGCAGCATTATCTGTCAAAACTAGAGCTTGGGCATTCATGATGATTGTTCCTCGGATTTTGCTGTGCCTTTCAAAATAAAAAAGACCCTATATTGAGTATAGCATAATCAATATAGGGTCTGTCTTCGAAGTTTAAAGCGAATCTTGAGTATTTTTATCAAGATTATTTGTAATTCTCATCCTGTAAGCCACATTCGAAGTTTTTAGCATCTTGCTTACAACGGAATTGCCATAGTAATTTCATCATGCGTTTATCGTAGACACCGCGTTGTGTAAGGTTAATTCGAGACTCACGCATAAGCTTTTGGTAACCCGGTTTATCGGCTGCTGGGACATCCATCCAGTATTTTTGTGGAATATCAGCTTTCATCTTACCCAAGATGGTAAAAGCACGTGGTAGCTGACCCGAAACCCATTCCCTAGATTTCTGGCCAAAACCAGCTGGGAACTTATCAGGTCGGATAATAATATTTCCTGTGACCTGTAAGATTGGATAATTCACGATCGCACCTTTTGTTCCTAAACCTTTTTGTAGTTCTAAAGGCTTAAATGCTGCTGCTGGCGCACCAATAATATCAACTTGATGGTTATTAAATTTCGCACCAAAATTTGTTACGTCAGCACTCACAGCCTGTGCACCTACCTGCTGAACCATAATTTTTTGAGCTTCATCATAGTCAAGAACAGCAATTTTCTTACCGGCGGCTTTCGCTACCGTATTGATGCTGCGATCATTTACTAAAAGGTAAGCATCACCAACTGGAATAACACCCACAACCTCATAGCGACCATTAACCATATATTTACTAAAAGTCGGACTCGCTAAACCTTGCATCACTTTTACAGCAAGCTTGAGGTCAGGAATCGCTCCAATTGCGTCTAATGACCCTGTAAATGAGTTAAATTGGCGACCACGCATCCCTGACACGCTAATACCATCACATTTACCCGCTTTAAAATCTTCAGCAATCACGGCTTCATTCTGGTTTACTTTAAGCTCGATATCAGCTCCCCAGTTTTTAGCGGCAAGTTGATAATCCTTCATCAGCGCATAAACATCGCCATTTTTTCCAACGAAGTCAAAAACACATACTGTTTGTTTAGCCTCGGCTGCAAAAGAAACTGTAGTAAGTCCCATCGCAAGTAATAGCGTTTTGGAAAATTGCATATTCTTTTTCCTTTCCTTGTGGAGTTTTTGTTTTTCGATACCAAGAAATTTCACACCATCAGGTATGAATCGGATAGGCTTCATATAAAAATCATGTTGGAATATTTGTATAGACCGTATTTGCTTTTATGATTTTATTTCCCTGAAAAATAGATAGCGATTGATCTATCTATTAGCAATTATTTTAATCACTCAAGTCCTTGATCCATTTTTATACCTTCATGTTTCCTTATGAAGTTTTTATCTAAATTTAGCTTAACGTCTTTCTATTTATCCACAATGGCAGAACTGACAGCGCATATAAAACAAAAAGCCTAGAACTCAGTCTAGGCTTTTTGAAAGAAATTAGGATTATTCACCAGGCATTGAACATTCAAAGTTCGCCTTGTCTACAGAACAACGTGCTTTTTTGAGTACAGACATCATTCCAGCATCGTAAACACCGCGTTTAGTTAAGTCCATACGGCCATCACGCAACATTTTTTGATACTTAAGTTTATCTTCTGCACTTAAGTTCATTTTGTATTTGCCAGGAATTTGCGCTTCTAAACGGTTGATCATTGCAAAGCTCTTAGGTAACTGTTTAACAAACCAGTCACGAGATTTTTGACCAAAACCAGCTGGGAATTTATCAGAACGTAATACTAGATCTGCTGTAACGTGTAATACAGGGAAGTTCCACATTACACCGTTTGCGCCTAAACCTTTATTTAATTCTAATGGTTTGTAAGCATAAGCAGGCGCACCTACCATATCTACCTGACCATTGTTAAATTTAGCAGCAAAGTTTGAGATATCAGAAAGAACTGCTTGAGCACCTACACGTTGCACCATAATTTTTTGTGCATCGTCATAGCCAAGTACAGCGAATTTTTTACCCGCAGCTTTTTCAACAGAATTGATGTTTTTGTCGCGTACGAAAATGAAAGCTGAACCTAGCGGAGAAATACCAGCAACTTCGTATTTTTTACCACCCATATTTGTGGTCATTTTTGCTGCATTACGTGCATCTAATACATAAGTAATTGCACGTTGAGCGATTTGGTTATTTGGAACACCACCAAGTGAGTCGATAGATCCTGCGAATTTGTTATATTGGCGTGCACGCATTGCTGTCATTGCCACAGCATCACATTTACCCGCTTTAAAATCATTATCGGCAACAGCCTCGTCCTGACGAGGAACTAAGTTAATTTCAGTACCCCAGCCTTTTGCAGCAAGAGCCCATTCTTCCATCATTTTATATGAGTCGCCTGCTTTTCCTAAGAGGTCGAATACACATACGGTACTCGCTGCTTGCGCTGAAGCAGAAAAACCAACAACAGAAGCGGCAGCCATAGCAAGTACGATTTTTTTCATTTTCTTCATCCTTCCACGGAACAGATTTTTTGTTTGAAGTTTCCTTTCAAACACAGATATTAATCATGTTTTTTAGAAAAAAATAGAGCTTTTACTCAAATATTTTTATCTCATTGAACCATTGTTTGTTGGTTTTAAATTATTTATTAAAAGGAAAAATCGCTAATTTTCCGTAAGTTACTTTTTATATTCACAATTTTCATACCCATATTCAGCTTTGAAATATATGTAGCGTTTTTGTGTTTAAAAAATAAACTACTCTCCATTAAGCGTACATTCAAAATTTGTCCGTTCAACTGTACAGCGGGCGCGCTTTAGCACACTCATCATTGTTGCATCGTATACACCTTGTTTTGTTAAGCTGAGGCGACCTTCACGTAAAATTTTTTGATATTTAGTTTTGTCTT
This sequence comes from Acinetobacter sp. 809848, assembly GCF_000581275.1. Taxonomy (NCBI): domain Bacteria; kingdom Pseudomonadati; phylum Pseudomonadota; class Gammaproteobacteria; order Moraxellales; family Moraxellaceae; genus Acinetobacter; species Acinetobacter sp. 809848. The sequence goes on along the minus strand of NZ_JEXG01000028.1, from coordinate 45,668 downwards.
CTGCTGAAAAATTAATTTTAATTTTTGAGGGTACGCCCATTTCTAGCCGTTTTATCATGGCAAAATTCTGAGGTAATTTTTGTATAAACCAAGTACGTGACTTTATACCGAAATCTGTGGGGAACTTATCACTTCGGGCAATTAAATCACCCGTAACGTTAACTACGGGGAAAGTAAACATTGCCCCTTTCACGCCAACCCCTTTACCAATCTCTAAAGGTTTATAAGCATAGGCTGGTGCCGCAATTGCATCGACTTGGCCACTATTAAACTTTTTCACAAAATCGGTAATTTCTGAAGGAATGGGCTGAGCGCCAACGCTTTCCACCATAATTTTTTGTGCTGCGTCATATTGCAAAATAGCAAACTTAGTTCCACGTACTTTTTCAATTGAATTAAGATTTTTATCTCTCACAAATAAATAAGCCAATCCAATCTGAACAATACCAACGACCTCGTAATTGGTTCCATTTTGTGCAGTCACCATGCGATGTTTATTACGCTTATCTAAAACATAACTAATAGCTTTTTGAGCAATTGCATTACTAGTTACCCCTCCAATCGCATCAATTGAACCTGCAAATTTATTATAATTTCGCGCCCGCATGGAGGTCATATAAGCGGCGTCACACTTACCTTCACGCAGTCTACGGTCAACTAAGCCTTCATCTTGAAATGGAATTAAAGTGATATCTGCTTGCCATTCTTTCGCTGCAAGCGCCCACTCTTCCATCATTTTATAGGACTCACCTGACTTTCCTAATAAATCAAACACACAGACATTTTGTCCTGCATGTACTGTCCCCACAGCACAGCAAAATGCTGCACCAATTATCCCCAATCTTTTTTTCATTTGACTTTCCTTAGTCTAGTTTTATTAGTAGCTCATTAATCAACCAAATTTTAAACAGTTTTTATTTTAGCCATATTTTTTTAAAAGTATTCTATCTTGTTCAATATTTTGAAAATTTCGGATGAATAGCGAAATTTAGACTGTCTTGATATATCTAATTATTAATACCTGCTCACTAAAATCCGGAAAGTTTTGTTTTCATCGGCAGTTCTCTTTAAAATACAGCATCCCTAACTCACCTCGATACAATAAGATGATTCAATTTGACCAAGTTTCTTTACGCCGCGGTGGACGTGTTCTATTTCAAAAAGCGTCTATGCAATTACACCCAGGTTGGAAGATTGGTCTAACTGGTGTAAATGGCGCAGGTAAATCGACCTTATTTGCTGCATTACTTGGAAGTTTAGGTGCAGATGAAGGTTCACTTACTCGTCCGACAGGCTGGACCGTGGCGCATATGGCGCAAGAAGTAAAAGCCCTAGATATGCCTGCAATTGATTTTGTTCTTTCAGGTGATGAAGAGTTTTGGGATATTCAAAATAAGCTTGCTCAACCAGATCAACTGACTGATTTTGAACTGGCTAAATTGCATGGCCGCTTTGATGAAATTCATGGTTATTCAGCGCCCTCTAAAGCTGCGCAGCTCATGGCAGGTCTTGGCTTTCTAGAAAATCAATTACGTTTGAACGTTGAGAGCTTCTCAGGTGGATGGCGTATGCGTTTAAATTTGGCGCGTACATTGATGAGTCGTTCTGATCTACTCTTACTGGATGAACCAACAAACCACTTAGATTTGGATGCAATTCTGTGGTTAGAAGATTGGCTTAAAGCCTATGAAGGTACACTCATTCTAATTTCGCATGACCGCGACTTTTTAGATGCGATTACAGATCATATTCTTCACATTGAAAATCAAGAACTCACACTTTACACCGGAAACTACTCTACATTTGAAACCACACGTAGTGAACGTCTTGCTCAGCAACAACAAGCTTTTGAGAAGCAACAAGAAACACGTGCTCACTTACAAAAGTTTATTGACCGTTTTAAAGCAAAAGCGACTAAAGCTCGTCAGGCACAAAGTCGTATTAAACAACTTGAGCGCATGCAGCAACTTGCACCAGCCCATGTAGATACGCCGTTTACATTTAGTTTTCGTGAACCGACTAAAATGAGTTCACCTTTGCTGACTTTAGATAATGCCAGCATTGGTTATGGTGATAAACAGATAGCCGAAAAAATCAGATTACAAATTACACCAAACTCACGTATTGGCTTACTGGGTATGAACGGCGCAGGTAAGTCAACATTGATTAAGAGCTTGGTTGGTGATCTACCACTCTTGGCAGGTGAACGTAAAGCTTCCGAGCTGCTTAATATTGGTTACTTTGCGCAGCACCAGATGGATGCTTTAGATGGCAATGCTAGCCCAATGCTACAGCTTGCCCGTATAGCAGATAAACAAATTAGTGAAGCCACTCTACGTTCTTTCTTAGGTAGTTTTGGCTTTAGTGGTGAACGCATGGATACGCCATGTGAAAGCTTTTCTGGTGGAGAACGCGCTCGTTTAGCCCTAGCACTGATTGTATGGCAGCGTCCAAATGTTTTAATTCTCGATGAACCGACGAACCATTTAGATCTTGATATGCGTCATGCACTGAGCATGGCATTACAAGATTTTGAAGGTGCTGTTGTTCTGGTTTCCCACGAACGTCAACTTATTGCAAGTGTATGTGATGAGCTTCTTTTAGTACACGGCGGTAAATGTACTGAGTTCGAGGGTGATTTACAGGACTATGCTAAATGGCTACGTGAAGCACGTCAGCAACAAATCAATGCTCAGACTGCTGTGGCACAGAACAATTCGTCCTCTGCCGCTCCAGCGCCTGCTAAAGTTGATAAAGAAGCACAGCGTAAAGAAGCAGCTCGTCGTCGTGAACAGACTCGACCTATTCGTAAAAATATTGAAAAAGTTGAGTCTCAAATTGAAAAGCTACAACCGCAGCTTGCCAAAATTGAAGAATCCTTAGCAGACACATCTTTATATGAGGCTGCACGTAAAGACGATTTACTCAAACTTATGAATGAACAGACTGAGCTGAAGGCTAAACTTGAGCAACACGAAGAGCAGCTTTTGGAACTCATGATGGAATTAGAAGAAATGGAAGCTTCTTTTGATTAATCCATTTTCTAAAATAAAAAAGCCGATTTCTTAATCGGCTTTTTTATTTGTTAATAAGGCGTATAAAAAGCCCCTAATTCATTTAAATTGGTATTTATCGGTAAAGGCCACACATTGCTTGATAAGCTGTCAGCGATATATAAATCGTATCCGCCTCGACTTCCTGTTTGTCCTGCAAGAGACACCACCATGTAACGCTGATCTAAAGGAGCTGGATCGGAAGTATCATAATTAATATTGTTAAATGGCAAACGTGTAGTTTGTTTATTAGCCATATCATAAATATAGATCTGGTCATGAGGATTTGTTGGGCTATACCAGCGCACATATAAGAACCGACTTCCTTGCCACCATACTGGATAATATGAAGCGATATTGGTCAGCTGTGTATCATAAGCACCCGACTGATCAATACTAAAAATTCTAGAATTATTTCCAGCACCTTTTGCATACAAAATTTGAGTGGTATTCACCATCGGATAAGGCATCGATTCTTCTATATCCCAACCATTTTGAGTCACAGAAGTCATCGTCCGATCCGTCATTTTAATGATTTTTAGATCGCCATTTTGTTTAAAAATAATACGCTGGTTATCTATAAATTTAGGGTCTTCATCGCGCTTATTATTGCCTTGAGTTAAGTTAATAGGTAACTCAGTGCTTCCGACCTTCCACACATATACATCCCATGCATCACCATAATGCTGTCCAGAATTCACTCCCATAAACGTTAACCATTTTCCATCTGGAGAGAAATGGCCATTCATCATATGGTCAATTTTCCAATTTGCGCCGAGTAATGTGGTCTGCTGTGTTGTGAAGTTATAAAGATAAAGCTTACTGTCCCATGCCTCATAATTACTATAACGATGAAATACTAATTTTCCATAAAAGGTGGGGGCTATCGCAGCATGCAGTTGAAATAAACAATTAAAAAATATGATTCCAATGCATAAGAGTTTTTGTATTTTTTTCATAATTATATTTCCTATTGTTATTAGTAAGTACCGCATAGAGAATATAACTTCGAATAGTTTACTTGTTAAACAAAATACTTTTTTCGGATACAAAAAAGGGCTAATGATGATTAGCCCTTTACCATAAAAAATCAATTATCTAAATTTTTTATGATTTTCATTACGTATTTTGACTAAATTAATTGCTTCAGTTTTGGCTTGATCTAATTGTCCTTGCTCAACTAAAACAGTTACTTTATCAATTTCGGCAACAAGCTGATCTAAACCAGCTTGATACTCTTTTACCTTTACATTTTCTGATGGCAAACCTTCGAGTTTATGCGGCAAATATTGCTTAGAAGAAACTGCTGCTTCACGCATTACAACAAGTTGTTGTTTCGCATTAGCAGCATCTTTCGCTTCAGCAAATGCTTTAGTACTCTTAGCTAAAGTTTTCATATTCGTTTCTAGGTCTGCCGCCGAAACAGCAGAACTTCCTAAAACCGCACATGAAATTAAAAGACTAGCTAATAATTTCTGACTCATCATTCTCTCCCTAGACTGATTTAGAATCATGTTATGAATTAAGCATCAATATCCGCATTTAAAGCATTCTCTTCAATGAATGCACGACGTGGTTCAACATCATCCCCCATTAAGCAAGAGAACATACGATCTGCTTCAATCGCATCATCAATTGTCACCTGCAACATATTACGGTTTTCAGGGTCCATTGTTGTTTCCCACAGCTGTTCAGCATTCATCTCTCCAAGACCTTTATAGCGTTGGATCATCATACCGCGGCGAGAATCTTGCAAAATATGTTGCCAAACTTGATGGAAGTTAGCCACTTGAATACGGCGGTCGCCTTTTTGTAAAAAAGCACCTTCTTCAAGTAAAGTGAACCAACTCTTCGAGTTTTTGAGTAAACGTGCATACTCAGCTGAATTCAATAAAGCTGCATCAAGCAAATACGCATGCGGCAGATTATGAACATAGACAGTAATACGCGGCCAATAATGCGCAGATTTTTCACCTTGAGCATTTTCACGCTCAAATGCCTCTAAAGAGATTTCTGGACGTAAACTTGGCTGTAATCTGGTAATGATATCGCGTACCTGATCTGCCCATTGTTGTACATAAGCTTCATCATGGTTTTGATCACTCTTGAATGCTTCTACTTCAAGTAAAGCATCAAGTAAGCTAGCTGGATAACGTAAAGTTAAGCGCTGTAAGCTCTTTTGTGAAACCTGATAGTCCTGAATCACTTTCGCAAGTGCTTCACCTGTAATTGCAGGTGCTTCAGCATTGGTATGTAGAGATAGCTCATCAATCGCATTTGAGATGAGATAAGTTTCTAACGCATCATTATCTTTGATGTATTGTTCTTGCTTACCTTTCTTCAATTTATACAAAGGTGGCTGAGCAATATAAATATGCCCACGCTCAACCAATTCTGGCATTTGACGGAAGAAGAACGTTAACAACAAGGTACGGATGTGCGAACCATCGACGTCGGCATCGGTCATGATAATGATTTTATGATAGCGAAGCTTATCAGGGTTATATTCTTCACGACCAATACCACAGCCAAGTGCAGTGATTAAAGTACCCACTTCCTGACTAGAAATCATTTTGTCAAAGCGTGCACGTTCAACGTTCAGGATTTTACCTTTCAACGGTAAAATAGCCTGCATTTTACGATTACGACCTTGCTTAGCACTACCACCAGCAGAGTCACCCTCGACTAGATATAATTCAGAAAGTGCCGGGTCTTTTTCCTGACAATCTGCCAATTTACCTGGTAAACCTGCAATATCAAGTGCACTCTTACGACGTGTCATTTCACGCGCCTTACGTGCAGCATCACGTGCACGCGCAGCATCAATAATTTTACCGGCAATCGATTTTGCAGCTTGCGGATTTTCAAGTAAGTAAGCAGAGAACTCTTTGTTCATTGCTTGCTCAACCGCTGGTTTTACTTCACTCGATACTAGTTTCTCTTTAGTTTGAGAAGAGAATTTCGGATCAGGTACTTTTACCGAAATAATCGCGGTTAAACCTTCTCGTGCATCATCGCCTGTCACATTGACTTTTTCTTTCTTGAGAATATTTTCATTTTCAAGATATTGGTTAAGACCACGCGTTAAAGCTGCACGGAAACCTGCTAAATGAGTACCGCCATCCTTTTGAGGAATATTGTTGGTAAAACAACGCACGTTTTCTTGATAACTTTCATTCCACTGTAATGCAACTTCTACACCAATACCGTTTTCTGTATCAGCAGTGAAATGGAAAATCTCGTTTAGATGAGTTTTACCTTCGTTAATGTATTTTACAAACTCAGATAAACCACCTTCGTAGTCATATACGTGCTCAAGGTTAATACGTTCATCACGTAAAACAATACGCACGCCCGCGTTTAAAAATGAAAGCTCTCGTAAACGACGCGCTAAAATTTCAACGTTAAAAATAGTTTGACTAAAAGTTAGTTCACTTGGCCAAAAACGTACAGTTGTACCACTGCTATCCGTTTCACCAATCACACGTAATGGATATTGCGGATCACCGTGGTGATACTCTTGTTCGTGCACTTGGCCAGCGCGATTAATAATTAAATGCAATTTACTTGAAAGTGCATTTACAACTGAAACGCCTACGCCGTGCAAACCACCTGAAACTTTATAGCTGTTGTCGTCAAACTTACCGCCTGCGTGCAAGATCGTAAGAATTACTTCCGCTGCAGACACCCCTTCTTCAGGGTGGATATCTGTTGGAATACCACGGCCATTATCAGAAACACTTACCGATTCATCTTCGTGAATCGTGACAATAATTTCGTCACAATGCCCAGCTAAAGCTTCATCGATTGCGTTATCGACAACCTCGAATACCATATGGTGTAAACCGGTACCGTCGTCTGTATCCCCAATATACATACCCGGACGTTTACGAACTGCATCTAATCCACGTAATACTTTAATACTAGAGGAATCATAAGCCTTTTCATTGGTTTGTTCTGTTTGAGAGGCTGATTGAGACTCTGAACTCATGGTTTCTCCCTAGCAAATATAGGTTTATTCAAAGATGGGTAACATCAAAAAATTATGGTGAAGCAAGACTAACTTGACCGGATTCAACATTGAATAATTGATATGAAATAGACAGATCATGTAAGTGTTTTTTTACCGATGCATGATCTAAAGTTGTCATAAAAACCTGGCTACCAAGTTGGCTTAATCGTTCAATTAAACGTTGTTGTGCGGTTAAGTCTAATTCTGCTGTCAGATCATCTAATAATACCACAGTTTCCTTATTACTCGCATGTAACATTGCAATTTGTGACAGTTTTAAGGCAATAATCAAGAGTTTTTTCTGACCTCTTGATAAAACTACATCAGCATGTCCAAACGGGGTTTTTAAGCGCAAATCTGCACGATGTGGCCCGTATTCGGTATAGCGTCGTTCGATGTCTTTTTGGTGTTGATTCAGCAAGTCTTGCATGAGTCCCTGCTCTGTATGAAAACCGGGACTATATTCCAGTTCAATCTCTAGATCAGGTAGCAATTGACTTAAATCATTTTGAAAAAAGACATTCCATTGTTCCACAATACTTAAACGCTGAGAGTGTAAAATTTCACCATAATCACTCAACATTTTATTCCACGGCTCTAAATCCGCTAGAGAAATATTCCGTCTGGTTTTAAGTAAAGTATTACGCTGCTTTAATGCACGAGAATAATATTGCCAAGCAAAATAAAATTCAGGTTCCACGTGGAACATCAGCCAATCTAAAAGCTGGCGCCGAGGTTTCGCCCCATGGTCAATAATATCTGTACTTTGTGGATCAATATGCTGCAAAGGAAGCAGTTTAGCGAGTTGTCCTTGTGTAGCCACTGTATCGCCATTGACCTTCATCAACTGCTCACCAGAGGCCAACTTTTGCATGCCAATTTTTTCAGTTGCAGATTGCGCGAAAACAATCGCATCTTCAGCAGAGTATTGAATATAATTTTTAGGTATATGGGTACGGAACGACCGCCCTGTTGCAAGCAAATGGATTGCTTCCAGTATTGAAGTTTTTCCTGAACCGTTAGCGCCATAAAATACGTTAAACGGTTGCAACCCTTGGAGTGCAACCGTTTTTAAATTACGCACACGTTCAATATTTAAACGCGTAAGATGCATATTAGATAGCCAGATTATACACGCATCGGCATAACGACATAGGTTTGATCAGGATGTGCCGGATCTTGAACCAATACAGATTGGTTTGCCTCAGTCATGCTCATATTTACATCATCACCATCAAGCACACCTAAAACATCCAGCAAATATTGCGCATTAAATGACATTTCAAGCGGTATGTTTTGATACTGAATCGCTAAATCTTCAATCGCTTCGTCTTGTTCAGGGTTATTTGCACGTAGCTGTAAAGAATCTTGATTAAAATTCAAGAAAACACCACGTAACTTCTCATTACTCAAAATTGCGACGCGTTGTAATGATTGTTTAAACACATCATGGCTAATTAATACATGTTTATCGCCACCACGTGGAATTACACGACGATAATCAGGGAATTTTCCATCAATCAACTTTGTAGTAAAGCGAACAGTGATATCGCCCTGCTCTTTGTCACGGCTTGGCGTATTAATTGTGACATTTAACAATTCACGACCAATCAGCAACGTTAATTGTTCATCTTCAATGCTAAGTAAACGCTGTAATTCACCAACAGCTTTACGAGGCACAATTGCTTGGACCAATTGAGATGATGTAGAAGAAGCAGTAATTTCACAAAGTGCTAAACGGTGACCATCTGTTGTTACTGCACGTAATTGATTTTCATCAATTTCTAATAAAGTACCCGTTAAATAGAAACGTACATCTTGTACGGCCATAGCAAAAGCCGTTTTTTCAAATAAACGCTTTAACTCACGTTGAGTGACCTGTACTTGTGTACCTTGACTATTTTCAGTGGTCAATAATGGATAATCTTCTGCCGGTAAAGTACCTAATACAAAACGGCTATTACCAGATTTTAAAATACATCTTTGATCTTCTGTAATTTGTAAGTCAATCAATGCAGCTGTAGGCAATGATTTACAAATTTCCATCAACTTACGAGCAGGAACAGTTGTTTCACCTGCTTCAATGCATGCCCCTTCTGTTAAAACAGTACTGGCAACCAGCTCGACTTCTAAATCAGAACCGGTAATGGTGAGTGCCTGAGCATTAGTCTGAATTTTGACGTTTGAAAGAATATTCAATGTATGACGACGTTCTACCGCACCGACAACATGCGATAAAACATTGAGTAAGCTTTCTTTAGCGATTTTCAAACGCACGATTCATTCCTCTAGCAACTTGGAGCAAATATTTCATTTTTTAGCTGTGTACTATGCTGCACTTACGTAGACTTTGCAACAACGTCTTATCATTTCATTAACTCTGGAGTAGACGTAATAGATTTTTATAATCTTCGTCAAAAATCGGATCTTCTTCACGTAGACTTACTACTTTTTCACAAGCATGCATGACTGTACTGTGGTCACGTCCACCAAAAGCCATTCCAATTTCGGGAAAACTATCACCAGTCAACTCACGAGCAAGTCCCATTGCTAACTGACGTGGTCGCGCATAGATTCGAGTCCGCTTTGGTCCTACCAATTCTTTTAAAGGAATACGGAAATATTCACTAACCACACGTTGGATATTTTCTACACTAATTGTACGTGCACGGATTGCCAACACATCTTTTAAAGACTCGCGGACAACATCAAGATCAATTGGTGCACCTTTAAAACGAGAAATTGCGACGACTTTATTGAGTGCGCCTTCAAGTTCACGTACGTTGGCAACTACTTGTTGGGCAATAAATAATGCACAATTTCGAGGTAAATCAACGCCGCTATTTTCGGCTTTTTTCAATAGAATTTCGATACGAGTTTCAATATCTGGCGGTTCAACGCCTACTGAAAGACCCCAAGAAAAGCGAGAAACCAAACGCGGGTCTAACTCGGTCAATTCTTTTGGATAACGATCTGAAGTTAAAATAATTTGTTTAGATTCATCAAGTAATGCATTGAATGTATAGAAGAATTCAACCAAACTTGCTTCTTTACCTGCTAAAAGATGAATATCATCGACCAACAATAAATCTAAAGAACGGCAATTTTTCTTAAATTCTTCAACTTTGCCTTTTTGCAAAGAACTTACAAAATCCTGAACGAAGCTCTCAGAGGTCATATACATCACCCGTGCATTAGGCTTGGCTTGCAATAAAGCATTACCAACTGCCTGCATCAAGTGAGTCTTACCCAATCCTGTCGGACCATATAAGAATAAAGGGTTATGCTGTGAAGCACCTAATTGTGTTAATACCTTTCTACATGTTTCAGCAGCCATCTGGTTCGAACGGCCTTCAACAAATAAAGAAAAAGTAAATTGGGGGTTTAATAGTTTCTTTTTCGGTGTTTTTGGGTTCACTACACTATTAGTAGTAGGTGAACTGGAAATAGAATCTGGTTCTTTTTTTACTTTAATACTTTGTTGGGGCGCAGTTTGCAAAGCAGCAGTTGTAGTTGCTGGCTGCTCACCTGATGACAAAATACTACCAGGACGAGAATCAACTAAAATCTCAACCTGACGTACTCGCCCTTCTGATAACTGTTCGGCCAATATAGAAATTAATTCTAGATGGTTCTCTTGAATGTAACGCGTCCAATAAGGATTAGGTGCATAAAGACGCAGTGTCCCTTCTACTTCTTCAGCAACTAATGGGCGAATCCACATCGCAAAGACGTTATCAGAGAGCTCTTGTCGCAAGCGAGTTAAGCAGTCTGTCCAAAGCATGTGTATCCCCTATTTCTGCGTTTTTAAATTCAAATAATCTAAAGATTAACCCTTCCTGATGAGAAGGGGTCGCCATTCTAACCAAGTTATCCACATCTGTCATGACGATTTCAGTTGATTTTGTCTAAAAAGAAATCTCTTGTGAATAAATTTAAATTCAAAATGGCTTGTGTATAACTTTTTGCACAACCTGTGGATAAATTAACACATAAACTTATCCACAATCCATAAATATAGTAAAAACAGAGTTATCAACAACCCAAATATGTGTTTTTTAAATTTAAAAGTGCGAAATCCACAGAAAAAGTTATCCCTAATAAGAATAAATTTAAATTTCTAAATTTGAATTTATTTAATAGGGCGGTGATCTTTTGTGGATAACTGCAAAATATGAATTTAAATTCAAATGCAGCAAATCCAAACCAAGATGGTATCTTGTTTTGTTGATAAATATGTATATAAGGTGTGTATATATTAAAAGTTCTAATAAAAATAGACAATTACTTTGTGTATAACTTTTAAAGCTATATATTGCACTGAATTATGACCGTGATAAAAAAGAAGAGAAGAGATTAAAAATTTGGGTTAAATACAAAACTTTCTTGGTTTTTCATTGACAGCGTAAACATTGCACAATAAAATCGCGGACCTTTATAGAAAGATCATTTTTGGGAGTTTCAATATGAAACGTACTTTCCAACCATCTGAATTAAAGCGTAAACGCGTTCATGGTTTCCGTGCTCGTATGGCAACTAAAGCTGGTCGTCAAGTATTAGCTCGTCGTCGTGCAAAAGGTCGTCATAGCTTAACTGTTTAATACTGTTACGCTGACCAGACTTGGGTGTGATGACACTTTACAGTTTTAGCACAGACGTGCGAATACGCTGTGCTGCAGATTATAAAAGTGTATTTGATGGTGCGCTTTTTAAAGTGCATCAACCCCATTTTTTATTTCTTGCAAAATTAACCGAACAGCCTAAAAGCCGTTTGGGTATTGTTGTTGCTAAGAAAAAAGTGCGCCGAGCGCATGAAAGAAATCGAATAAAACGTCTTGCTCGTGAGAGCTTTCGTCTACATCAGCCGAATTTTGGATCAGACATAGATGTTGTGGTGATGCCGAAAGTTGGTATAGAAACGATTACGAATGCTGAGCTATATCAACAATTAGACTTTGCTTGGCAAAAATTACAGCGCTTAGCAAAAAAACATTCTAAAGTTGGCACAACCTCGCAGAATTAAGAGATAGCCAATGGTCCGTTTTCTACGTTGGTTGATTCGACTGTATCAAATTGCGATTAGTCCGCTTCTTGGACCCCGTTGTCGTTATATCCCGACTTGTTCCCAATATGCGATAGAAGCATTGCAAACTCATGGTGCGATAAAAGGCGTTTGGTTATCTTCTAAACGGATATGTCGTTGTCATCCGTGGGGAGGATCTGGATATGATCCGGTACCGCCAAAAGCAATTCGTTTTATTTCGTTTCATCAAATAGATTCTCAAACGCATCATGTTGCTGTACCCTTTCGTGATCGTTTACTGAAGCAAAATCTCTCTAACCATTTGGGGTAATAGATATGCAACAATGGGCCAGGTTTGCAATTCTCGGGGCCATGTTTGTCACCGCATATTTGCTCATTTTGGCTTGGCAAAAAGATTATGGAAATGCTGCAACTGCTCCGCAACAACAAGCGGCAGCTGTAAGTTCGCATGAAGTATCTGCTGATTTGCCAAATGCTAAAAATGCAACAGTGGCTTCCGATGTGCCACAAGCAAATATTGCGCAGTCACAAACCACAGATGCAACTGCACCTGTGAATCAACAGCTTATTTCAGTACAAACTGACCTTTACCATATTTGGATTAATCCAAAAGGTGGTGATATTGTTCGTATTGAATTACTCTCACACGACAAAAGCAAAGACAGCGATCAACCTTTTGTTATGCTTGAAAATGATGCCAAGCGTACATATGTTGCTCAATCTGGCTTAATTGGTTTGAATGGACCAGATAGTAGTCGTGGTGGTCGTCCATTATATGCTGTTGAAAAGACATCATATACTTTGGCTGATGCTAAAGGTGTACAGGACCAAAAGGGTCAATCTGAAAAAGTTTTAAACGTTCCAATGGTATTTAAAACACCTGAAGGCGTTGAAATTATTAAAACTTTTACCTTTACTCAAGGTCAATATCCAATTGTTGTAAAACATCAAGTCATTAACCGTAGCCAACAAAGCTGGCAAGGTCAGATGTTTGGACAATTAAAGCGCGATAATTCTGAAGATCCAGGTAAATCTTCTCAAGGTATTTTCACTCTAGGAACTTTCTTAGGTGGAGCTTGGGGAACGCCTGATGCACATTACAACAAGCTTAAATTTGCTAATTTCTCAGAAGAAAAAGTAAATACTGAAGCTAAAGGTGGATGGGTTGCGATTGTTCAGCATTATTTTGTAAGTGCTTGGATTCCTGGAAACCTTAAGCTGACTCAAGCTAATGGTCAGCCTTATGTAGCTAAGCTTGAATCTCGTCAATCTGCTGATCACATGAATATCATTGGTTTTACCTCACCAGTGATTAATGTTCCGGCAGGCACTTCAATGGAAGTGGATGCAAAACTTTATTCAGGTCCGAAAGTACAATCTGAATTAAAAGATTTAGCTGTTGGTTTAAATCAGACTGTTGATTATGGTTGGTTATGGCCGATTGCTAAACTCTTGTTCTTAGGTCTTCAATTCTTCCATAGCATTGTGGGCAACTGGGGATGGTCAATCATCTTGCTTACCATTATGGTGAAGATGATCTTGTGGCCTTTATCTTCAAAAAGTTATCGTTCTATGGCGAAAATGCGTGTGATTGCACCAGAAATGCAACGCATGAAAGAAGAGTTCGGTGAAGACCGTATGCGCTTCTCGCAAGAAATGATGGCTTTATACAAGCGTGAACAAGTAAATCCACTTTCAGGTTGTTTACCATTGTTGCTACAAATGCCAATTTTCCTTGCTTTGTACTGGGTACTCATGGAAAGTGTGGAATTACGTCACGCACCATGGTTAGGTTGGATTCAAGACTTGTCAGCAATGGATCCTTGGTTCATCTTGCCGTTAATCATGGGTGCTACCATGTTTGCACAGCAAATGTTGAACCCGCAACCCGCTGATCCAATGCAGGCAAAAGTGTTCCGCATTATGCCGATTATGTTCACGGTATTTATGTTGTTCTTCCCTGCCGGTCTCGTACTGTACTGGATTGTGAACAACAGTATTACTATTTTACAGCAGTCGTTTATTAATAAGAGCGTTGAGAAAAGTCGTATCAATAAGACTGAATCAGCTTCTTAATCGTTGAACTTTTGCTGAATAAATCCGCTTAAGATGGTAATCTTAGGCGGATTTTTCTTTGGCTGGATTTTAGGTTTTTAGGTGAATAATATGCAAAGTCAAACCACGATTGCCGCAATTGCAACGCCACCTGGGCGTGGTGGTGTGGGCGTGATTCGCCTATCTGGACCTAAGGCTTATGAAATTGCTCAAAACCTGACACAAAAAAACTTGCCAGAAGCGCGTATGGCGGGTTTCCGTAAATTTTATGATGCTGATGGCAGTATTATGGATGAAGGGATTGTTCTATGCTTTCCCAATCCTCACTCGTTTACAGGTGAAGATGTTGTAGAGCTACAAGGTCACGGCGGTCCAGTCATCCAAAATACCTTGCTTGGACGTCTATTTGAGCTTGGTGCAATTGCTGCAAAAGCCGGCGAATTTTCCATGCGTGCTTTTGAAAATGGCAAGATGGACTTGGTACAAGCGGAAGCGATTGCCGACTTGATTGATGCGACTTCGCAAGCTGCGGCACGCTCTGCGGTTCGCTCTTTACAAGGCGCTTTTTCAACAAAAATTAATACTGTTTTAGAAAAACTGATTCATTTACGCTTGCATGTTGAAGCAGCAATTGATTTTCCTGAAGAAGAAATCGATTTCTTGGCAGATGGTAAAATTTTAGCTTTACTTGAAGATGTTCAGCAGTCGGTACATGCTGTTCAAACCTCTGCACGACAAGGTCAATTATTACGTGAAGGTTTGCAAGTCGTTATTGCGGGTAAACCAAATGCGGGTAAGTCGAGCTTGTTAAATGCACTTGCTGGTGTTGAGCGTGCAATTGTGACCGATATTGCAGGTACTACTCGTGATGTTTTACATGAAAAAATTAGCTTAAATGGTCTACCAATCACCTTAACAGATACAGCGGGTCTTCGTGAAACAGGTGACATCGTTGAAAAAGAAGGGATTCGTCGTGCAATCAAAGAAATTGAACAAGCTGATTTGTTATTGCTGGTTTATGATTTAAATCAAGGTGATGACCCATTAAAACTCGCTCAAGAGTATTTTGCTGAACATATTGAACCGCGTCGTTTAATGTTAATTGGTAATAAATGCGATTTAACTGGACAATTAGCTGAAATAAGCGATTTTCAAGGGTTCCGTCATATAACTGTTTCTGCAAAACAAGAGATGGGCGTACAAGTCCTCGTAGACGCGATTACAGCGCATGCAGGCTTCCACCCTGAGGAAGACACCTTTATTGCAAGAACACGTCATTTAGACGCAATGAAGCGCACGCAGCTCTATCTTTCAGAAGCACGCGAGCAACTTGTTGTATTTAACGCAGGTGAACTGGTTGCTGAGTCACTACGTCTTGCCCAAAATGCTTTAGGTGAAATTACTGGTGACTTTAGTGCCGATGACTTATTAGGCAAGATTTTTGGTTCATTCTGTATTGGAAAATAATTACAAAATTCTGAATGATGCACATGGCTGTGTCATTCAGTCATTTTGTTAACCGTATCTTTTTAAAACCTTTAAAAACTCATCTAGCTCATTTTGATCAACTTGTGCGTCTTTGAGCACGTGGTGATGTAAATGCTGTTCCATTAATTCACTCATCAAACCGTTTATTGCCCCTTTAATTGCAGCAACTTGTTGTAGTATTTCTATGCATGAAATATCTGGCTGTTCAACAGCATGCTCAATGCTGTTGATTTGTCCTTTTAGTCGTTTTACACGATTAACTATTTTTTTATCCTGACCAATGTGACTCATCTGTGTTCTCTTGTATAATTCAATATACTGGTAGGGAGTATATTGGGTTTAAATATTATGCAGGATCATAGTGTATCACGTCATCATCAACATCAGTTTGATGAAGGAAATCCACTTGCACAAAAACGTATTTTGATTGCAACGATTTTAACGGCATCCATGATGGTTTTAGAAATATTCGGTGGATGGTTTTTCAATTCAATGGCGCTTCTGGCTGATGGTTGGCATATGAGTTCCCATATGTTGGCTCTCGGTTTAGCCTATTTTGCCTATCGCGCGGCTCGTCATTATTCTAAAGATCGTCGGTTTAGTTTCGGAACTTGGAAAATCGAGATTTTAGCGGGTTATAGCAGTGCAATTTTGTTGATGGTTGTCGCCATTTTTATGGCGTTTCAGTCGATACAACGTTTATTTAATCCAGTTGAAATTTTTTATAATGAAGCGATTCCGATTGCAATTTTAGGTTTGGTCATTAACTTGATTTGTGCATGGTTACTTCACGATGATGGGCACCATCACCATCACCATCACCATCACCATCACCATCACCATCACCATCACGAACATGATCATGGGCATCATCATGATTTAAACCAAAAAGCTGCATTTTTACATGTGGTTGCAGATGCAGTAACTTCTGTTTTTGCAATTATTGCGCTTTTCGCAGGTAAGTATTTCGGATGGGATTTTTTAGATGCACTTTTAGGAATTTTAGGTGCTATTTTGGTTGCAAAATGGTCTCTGGGATTAATGAAAGAGACAGGAAAAACCCTTTTAGACGCAGAAATGGATCATCCGGTAGTTGAAGAGATCCGTGAAGTCATTGCTGAGTTTCCTAAATATATTGAAATTACGGATATTCATGTCTGGAAAGTCGCGAAAGGTAAGTTTTCTTGTATTTTGGCACTCGAAACTGATGATATTTCTTTAACCGCAGATCAGATTCGTCATGCTTTGTCCATTCATGATGAAATCGTGCATATATCTGTAGAAATTAATACTCTAAAACGTATTTATGTTCCACGTGAAACATTGGCATAAATGAGTGGAAGTTTGGTTATAACTCGGTAATCAGTTCTGTTTTAAAAAGCTGAACTGATTAAAATGATCTCCTCTCCTACCTATGAGTCAGTTTTATGCTTAAAAAATTAGGAATATTGGCGTTATTTAGCCTAACTACAAGTGTGAGTTTCGCTAATGTAGATACTGTTAGGGAAAATATTAAAAAACAATATCCTAATTTGAAAATTAGCAATATTCAGAAAACTGAAATGCCTGGGCTATATAGCGCTAATCTTGATCAGCAAATCATTTATGTTGGTGAAGATGGGCAACATATGTTTGTAGGCTCTATGATTCGGTTAAAAGACCAGAAGAACTTAACTAAAGATCTAGTTTTAGGACAGAACTCAATTGATTGGAAACAACTGCCTTTAAAAGATGCGATTAAAACAGTCAAAGGTAATGGCCAACATGTTTTAGCAGTATTTTCTGATCCAAATTGTCCTTATTGTAAGCAGCTTGAACCTGAACTCGATAAGCTTAAAGATGTAACTATTTATACGTTCATCTATCCTTTAAAACCTCAGTCTATTGTGGTTTCTAGACAAGTTTGGTGTGCACCAAATCAATCTTACTCATGGAAAAAACTGATTCAGCAAGGTGTTAAACCAACAGTTACGAGCTGTGCAAACCCAATTGACCGTAATTTAGAATTAGGAAAAAAACTCGGCTTTAACGGCACCCCTACCCTAATTTTTGCGAATGGTTTCAAACTGGTTGGCGCACGCTCTGCTGAAGAAATTCAGGCCGTATGGAAAGAGTTAGGTCTTTAAAATAAATTAAAAAAAGCACCATAAGGTGCTTTTTTTATAAATGAATTAAGGTTTAGCTTTTTCGTGCAATCAAGTTGTAGATAAAAAGAATAACGATGGCACCAATCACGGATGCGATAAAGCCTGCAGCTGAGTTTTCGCCGTAAAGTCCAAGTAAACGACCACCATAAGTAGCTAGAAGTGAACCTGCAATACCAATCAAGGTAGTTACGATGAAACCTGCTTTATCATCCCCAGGATGCAAAGCACGAGCGATTAAGCCAGCAAAGAAACCAACTACAATAGCGACAATAAGTGACCACATATTTGTTCTCCAGTTGTTTTTTTGATGAAGTTAATGATTTTGCTTCATATTCTATCGTGCGGTAGAGCTGTCTATTTTGTCTGTAGCAGATTGCGACTTTTTGTGTCTTTTTTGTTCAAAGCTAAGGTTTTATATAAAAAAATAGCACCTTGCGGTGCTATTTCTCTGAAATTTATAAACCAATTTCACCAATAAAAGGTAAGTGGCGATATTTTTGGTCGTAGTCTAAGCCGTAACCCACAATGAATCTGTCTTCTACTTCAAAACCTAAAAATTTAACTTCAAGATCAATTTCACGGCGAGACGGTTTACTCACTAATGTGCAGAGTTGGATTGAATTTGGCTCGCGAGTTTGCAACATTTCAACGACTTTGCTTAAGGTATTGCCTGAGTCGATAATGTCTTCAACCACCAATACATCTTTACCGCGAATTTCACCGTCAAGATCTTTTAAGATTTTAACATCTCGACTTGAAGTCGTACCGCCGCCGTAGCTAGACACTGTCATGAAGTCGAGTTCATGCGGTTTGGTAATTGTACGGCACAAGTCTGCCATGAAAATAACAGAACCACGAAGTAGTCCAATAAGAACTAATTCTTTATCACTATTTGCATAGTGAGCGTTAATTTGCTCGCCGAGCTCTTTGACTTTTGCTTGAATTTCTTCGGTTGAAATCATGATGCTCATTGCAACAGTCATGGCAGATTCCTACAAGATATAAAAGAAAAAATAAAAAAGGTGTTGACCTGCAACACCTCGAAAATCTGAGTTAATGGTAAAATTTTAAAGCAAAATGACGTTTCATGCACCCTTTGATGGCTGTGAAATTTTATCATTTTGCGGATTATGTCGATCACGCTTTAATGCAAGAGCGCATATTCCAAATAATAACAAAAACTTAACAATGCCTTTTTTATTTGGCTGTTTCTTTTTGATAAGCACGGTTTCCATAAATATAAGTCGCCTCAATATTACGGTCATCACCTAAAGTGAATAATGCAAACAGTGAATCTTCAACAGATTTGGATTTAGACTGGCGAAGTTCCTGTAATGCTGTTGGCTTAAGATTTAGTACCACAAAGTCTGCTTCTTTACCGACGTTGAAGTTGCCTAACTGATCTTGCAAATCAAGCGCTTTTGCTCCGCCTAGGGTTGCATGATAAAGCGCTTCATAAGCTGAAAGTTTATCACCTTGTAACTGCTGAACCTTATAAGCCTCGTTAACGGTTTGCAGTAAACTAAATGATGTACCAGCACCGATATCTGTACCCAAGCCCACTTTCACTTGTTTTTCCCATGTTTTTTTCAATGGGAATAAACCACTGCCTAAGAACAGGTTTGATGTTGGACAAAATGCGATAGCCGATTGCGTATCATGCATACATTGCCATTCTTGATCTTCTAAGTGAACGCAATGCGCAAATACAGAACGTTTACCAGTCAAGCCATAATGTTGATAAACATCTAAATAGCCAGCTTGTTCAGGAAATAAAGATTTCACCCAAGCGATTTCATCTTTGTTTTCACTTAAATGGGTATGTACATAAACATCTGGAAATTCTTGTTTTAACTGCCCTGCTCTTTCTAACTGTTCAGGTGTAGACGTTGGTGCAAAACGTGGAGTAATCGCATAGAGAGCACGGCCCTTACCATGCCATTTCTCAATCAGTGCTTTGGTGTCGCTGTAAGCCGTTTCTGGCGTATCACAAAGCGCTTCAGGTGCATGGCGGTCCATGAGTACCTTACCAGCAATTAAACGCATCTGAACGTGTTCTGCGGCTTCAAATAAGGCATCAACAGACTCGGGGTGAACTGTACAGAAAACCAGTGCTGTGGTTGTACCGTGTTTCAGTAGCTCTTGAACAAAGAACTGGGCAATTTCACTTGCATATGCTTTGTCCTGAAACTGGATTTCAGTGGGAAAAGTATAGGTATTGAGCCAGCTTAAAAGTTGTTCGCCGTATGCTCCAACCATTTCTGTTTGCGGGAAATGAATATGGGTATCAATAAAGCCAGGTACAATCAATTGTTCTGGATAATGTTGAATCTCAACCCCAGCAGGTAGATGCGCCTGAGCGTCTTCCCATGCACCAAACCATTTGATTTTTCCATGTTCACTAACCAATACGCCATCTTCTAAATAACGCACTTGATTTGGAATATCAGTTGGCTCAGAGACGGTTTGCTGGATATCTAAAAAACGACCACGCACAACGGTGGTATTTGCGATCAATGACATGGAAAGCCTTTATATTTTCACTTTTTTCGATTGATTGTACCCCAGTTAGCCAATATTTAAACGGTATAACGTTTACTTAGTCCCCATTCAGCCAAAATCCGTCGATAAGTTGTTGATGAACGGTCTGCTTCAAAATGTGCTTCCATCATTAAATCAAGCGGCAGTTCTTCTGGTTTTTGTGATTCGACCATCTCTTGGTCTTCGGCAAAAATTTGCGCATTAAATGCATATACTTTTTCTAAATCGCCTGTTTGGTCAAAGTTACGGGTGAGTGGAACAAATAAACGGGTTTTATTGCTTGAAATAGGGCAACAGGCATTCAAGATTTTTAAGACCCCGCCTTCTGGAAAATCGACCGTGAGCACGGCTGAAAAAGGTGGATAAACCTCAAAAGTACGCTTCCATAAAAAACCTTCTGGTTCGAGATGTTTTAGTTCATGCGGATAATTACTGACATTGCTGATATAGACCGTTTTTAAACCATAGTCGGTACGTTCAGTGTGATATTTAGGGACGATGGGATTATCGCGATTTGCAAAGGCATTGTGATGTACCCACGCAAAATGAGCGACATCGATAAACCCTTCAAGTTGACGTCCGCTAGAACCACCAATATCGACGAAAGGCGGTAAAATTGATTGATGCTCTGCGTGGTCCCAAGTATCTAATATAGGAATATTAGCTTTAACAATATCACGACCATGAATACTGGTCCAAATGAGACCATATCTTTGTACAACTGGAAATTTGGTCAGAGAAAAACGATCAGAAATTTTAGTTAGTTCGGGCTGAGCTGGTATTTGAGTACATTTCCCTTCGCTGTTATAGCGTAGCCCATGATAAGGGCAGACAATCTCCTCACCATCCACCCAACCTTTGGTTAATGGCACCCCACGATGTGGGCAAATATCTCGAACCAGATGAATTTCCCCACTTTCTGTTTTATATAACGCCATATTGACGTCTAGTAGCATGACTCGTTGAGGTGCAGTAGAGACATCTTGTGTACGTGCGACGGGATACCAGTGGTTCGATAAAATTTCCCAATCTTTTGCTTCAAAACTGCTGTTACACGGCATGGCAAGGGGCGTTAAAGTTGGAATCGCATTCATGGCATCACTCCTTAAAAAAATTAGGGCTCTCGCGAGCCCTTAAAATCTAGGCTTTTTTCTTTTTAGGAGATGCAAAGAGCTTGCCAATATTGATTTTTAATAAAGAAAATAAGGAAAAATTATTAAAATACATAAATTTATATTATTGTGTTTTTGAATTTTTGTTCTAATTTAGCTTTAGAAACTAAAGTTCATTATTCGCTATATACGTAAAATGCACTGATTGACCGCGTGGAAGGCACAATAAAAAGGCACCTAAACAGTGCTTTTTAAAATACCTCTAGGCATTTATTACTCGACAAAATAATGTGCTGCAAAGTGAGCATCATTACCAATAATGTCATAGCAATCTTCACGAATAGACATGCCTGAACATTGATGTCCAACCATCCATAAACCGAGTGTAGGTAGTTGCCCTGAAAATAATGGGGTATCTACCCATTTCTGTACGACATAACCATATTTGTCATAGTCATCAAAATGAAAGCTACCAGAAGCTGAGCCTTGGTCATGACCATCTTGTAAAATTCGAATATTGGCCCCTTCCCTTGCCAAAATCGGCTTTTTCACCCATTTGCCAGACAACGCTTGTTGCGGGTCATAGGTATGGGTTTCGACCAACATTGGATGGTTTGGATAACGCTTCCAAAGCTCAACCAAAATCGCTTTATTTGAAAGTAACATTTTCCAGCAAGGTTCAATCCACTGTGTTTGTGGATGGATATATTGAGAAAAGGCTTCTTCCCAGATCCATTCCCATGGGTAGAGCTTAAATATGTTTTGAATGGGCTGATTATGAAGATCGACAAAGTCTTGCCCGTTCCAACCTATGTTTTCCATAGAAAGCTCGGAAACCTGTAGATGAGCTTGATAAGCGGTATCCATCAAGTACTCGAGATTTCCCCAGTCTTCCCTTCCAGCTTCCTGACAAGCAGCAAAATGCACATGGCTACCACGCGGTAAAATTGTCTTCCAGCGTTTAATCAGGTCTTCATGAATGCTATTGAATTGATCTCGGTTTGCAATGCCTGAGACTTGTTCTATCCACAGCCACTGCGCCACAGAGGCTTCGAGTAAGCCAGTCGGCGTGTCGGCGTTATATTCCAGCATTTTGATATTTCGCCCATCGTAAGCGAAATCAAAACGGCCATACAGCATAGGGGCATTTTGTTTCCATGAATGTTCAATATGGTTTATGGCAACTTCAGGAATTTGAAAATAAGCAGGATAGTTTCCCCGTTGAATGAGGTCTCCTACTACTGCTAAACACATCTGATGCAGTTCATTTGCTGCATCTTCAAGTTGTTCAATCTGCTTAAGGGTAAACTCATAAGCAACTCCTTCAGACCAGTAAATTGAGCCATCAAGAGAAGGTAAATTAAAATAATCAAAACCAATATTTTGATGCTCCACTTGCCAGTCTGGTCGTGGAGTAAATATTTTTCTTTTCATATTCAGTGAATGCCTAAAGACTTAGCCGCCGAAAGAAAAACCGCTACGGCCAAAACCACCACGAATTGGGGATGAAAAAGACGAACTTTTCGCTGTACTTGAAATAATTGGTCGGCCTACACTCAAATTGCTGTAAGGATGTAAGGTATTGCCGTGGTAAGAAACTTCCCGATTATTTTGATAATACGCAGGCCCTAAATAGCGACTACTAACATAGCTAGAACCATGTCCACTGGAGCTATTTTCTTCTTCACAGGTTTGGGTATTCCAGTCGCGAGCACAGTCATATTGGTTGTTATATACGTCTTGTACTAAAGGACCATCATTATGGCTACATGCCGTGAGTAATAGAGGGACAACGACAAGATTAATTTTTTTAGAACGCATGAGACTCCACACATTTTAATAAGTATGTTCGGCATAAAATACCGAATAGCTGTTATCTATTATGTTTCTGATTAGGAAAGATAAATTTTAAGTTGGCATATAATATTAATCTGTTTTTTTAAAGTACAGTCTATTTTTAAAATTTAGATAACAAGGCATCTCACGTGTAGATGCCTTGTTGTGATGAATTAAGACTGCAATTGCTTTTTGTTGTGTCGTAAAGAAAGGTAAGCAGTGATTGCTAATACTATTACGATAAAGCTTAACGAGATCCAGATTGGCATGTGGAATACATCAAGCAACAACATTTTCGCACCAATGAACAATAAAATGATGCCTAAGCCGTATGGCAAGTAATGCAATTTAGTCGCAGCGCCAGCAAGTAAAAAGAACATTGCGCGTAAACCTAAAATTGCCATTAAGTTCGCCGTTAAAACAATAAACGGGTCGCTAGTTACCGCGAAAATAGCAGGAATAGAATCTACTGCGAAAATCACGTCCGAAGCTTCAACCAAAATCAAAACTAGAAATAACGGCGTTGCCCACAATAAACCGTTTTGACGTACAAAGAATTTGTCACCTTCAAGCTGTGGTGTAATACGCATATGGTTACGTAACCATTTTAAGAGCTTGATATCTTCAATATTGGTTTCTTCATCTTGGCCTTTTAAGAACTTAAAGCCTGTATATACCAAAAACGCACCGAAGATATAAAGTACCCAAGAAAACTCTTGAACGAACCATGCACCAATAAAAATAAAGAGGGTACGCAGTACGATGGCACCTAATACGCCGTAGAGCAAAATTTTACGTTGTAGTGCAGCTGGAATAGCAAACGCTGCGAAAATCATTAACCAGACGAAAACGTTGTCAATTGCGAGGGACTTTTCGAGTAAGTAACCCGCAAAGTATTCCATAGTTTTTTGGTTTGCTAAGGTCACCCCAACTGTTTGTTGTAGGTAAAGCCATAAACCACCGCCAAATAGGGCTGCGACGCTTACCCACGCCACACTCCAGTAAGCAGCTTGCTTAATTGAGACATCCTGACCTTGCTTTTGCTTAAAGCCTAAAAAGTCAATCAGGAGCATCACAATGACTATGCCAAAGAATGCTATGTACAGCCATAAATTGCCGATCGATTCCATAAATCCTCCATACATCCGGCAATTGGGCATAAAAAAACCTCGACCAGTTGCCAGATGAATTAAACATCTGTATCAACATGATCAAGGTCTTGCCTACACCATGAATTTCACGATGCTCAGATACCGACTTTTTAATAAAAGCGTATTGACGATATCTGACACATAACATTGCTGTTATGTTTGGAGGAGGCTACTCCCCTTGTCAAACTAAATTCTTTTTTGGATAAAACATATCCAAGTCCACATAGAATGGCAGATTTTTTTGTATTACGCAACTGAACTTAATGTCGTGGTTTGAATGCCAAAAAGATCTATGGGTTATTTAATCAAACCGCGGTCTAAAAGTGGTTTGCATATAATTTGATAAAGGTGAATACAGAATGCGGTCAAACTTGTACCGTAAGCATTCCAGAAGTAATAACCTGCTGTATTGACTAGTAGTGCGACAATAAAAGCCCCTAACATGTCTAAAGGGAAATGCACACCTAAATAAATACGTGACCACGCCACTACAAATGATAAAAATATAAGGATAATTCCAATTATTTTGCGCTGAGCAAACAAATAAGATAAAGCAATGGTGCTAAAAATCAGCATATGATTACTTGGAAAAGATGCCGTTGGTGCATGTTCAATAAAAGTCGTACCCACACCCATGACAAACGGTCTTGCGTGATGGTAAAACAGAGAAATAACGTAACCGACTAAAAGCGATACGCAGGTTAAAAAGACAGATTTAATGACCCTATTTTTTAAATCTTGATCGCCATAAAACCATAAAAATGTAAGGATGAATAAGAGAATATAGAGGAGATCATTAGCAAAAAAGATAGCAAGACGAATGATAAATTGACTCGCATCCTGAGCCCCATTAATCACATGGAATAAGCTAAGGTTGAGTGTTTCTAAAGACATTCATATTCCAAACAAGAACAAAAAACGTGGGCTATGATAAAGAATTAAGCCTGTTATCTTGATAAAGAATTGTCACAAAAATGAAATATAGTTTGTTTGTGAGTAAAGATTAAACAGCAGGTCTAGATATTTTTTAATGCGTGTTCTGGGCGTTAATATTAAAGTGTTAACGTGTTGGCACTTTATTCGAGAACGTTATTTTATGACTACTCAAGAAAAACAGAAAAAATTAAGCTTGAGGCCCCTATCCCCAAGAGATCCTGATCAGCAGCATAGAGCAGCGACTCCACTCGAATTATTGTTCGATTTAATTTTTGTGGTCGCGATTGCAACAGCGGGTCAGCAGTTACATCATGCAATTATTGAAAATCACCTCTGGCATGCATTACCAAGCTACTTGATGGTATTTTTTGCGCTGTGGTGGGCATGGATGAATTTTTCATGGTTTGCTTCTGCTTACGATAACGATGATGCATTGTATCGATGCCTTACCTTTGTACAGATTGTAGGGTCATTGGTGATGGCAGCGGGTATCCCTGATGTATTTCGTAGTCAGGATTTTGATGTAATCATTATCGGTTATGTGATCATGCGCATGGCCTTAGTGACTCAGTGGCTCAGAGCAGCAAAACATGATCCTGAACGGCGAGTTACGGCTTATCGCTATGCAATAGGTATAGTCTTAGTACAAATTGGCTGGCTTGTCGCTAACTTTGCTCATGTACTTTCAATACCTCTATTTTTATTTCTGGTTGTCGTGGAATTATTTGTTCCAATCTATGCAGAAAAATATTCACCAACGCCGTGGCATCCTCATCATATTGTAGAACGTTATGCCCTACTCACAATTATTGTGTTGGGTGAGTCGATTGTCGGTAGTTTTAATGCCATACGTGATGCTTTAGCCGCTCAATCAATGAATATCCCTGCTATTTTCTTAATGGTCGGTGGATTGATGTTGATGTTCGCAATGTGGTGGGCTTATTTTGACCGTAGTGAACAACATCATCATATTAAAGGTGTGCGCCCATTTGTTTGGGGATACGGTCATTATTTTGTTTTTGTCAGTATTGCTGCGGTAGGTGCTGCGCTTGCTGCTGCCGTGGATGTTACAACCCATCATGCGCATATTTCTGATTTATATATGGGAATAGTTGTTGCGGTGAGTGTGGTGCTTTATACCACCTGTATTTGGATACTTTATGAGTTTCAATGCTTATCTGGAATCACGAAATGGTTTTATCCAATCACAGCGCTCATTATTTTATGTATTCCGTTTATTTGTAATAACGTGGGATATAGCGTTTTTGCGATGGGCATTGTCTATAGTTTACGTTTAATGGTTTCTAATAAATTTATGGCCAATATAGAGCCAGAAAAGCTTTAAAAGTCACTGATAAAAAAATGGGTTTCAATTTGAAACCCATTTTTTATTGAATCATCTAAAGCGAAATTTAAGCAGCTTTTGCTTTTAATGCGCTCATTAATTTTTGATGTAAGCCACCGAAACCACCATTAGACATAATCACAACGGCATCGCCCTCACCTGCTTCATTGACAATACGCTCAATAATTTCATCAAGTGAACGGCTTACTTGAGCGTGGTTAGAAGCAGCTTCAATTACAGGTTGTAAATCCCAATCTAAGCCTTCTGGCTGATACCAGATCACTTCGTCTGCTAAGCGTGCTGAATGTGCTAAGCCATCTTTATGACTGCCCATGCGCATGGTGTTTGAACGTGGTTCAATAATGGCCCATAAACGGCGTTCACCTAAGCGTTTGCGTGCGCCATCTAAAGTCGTGTCAATTGCTGTTGGATGGTGAGCGAAGTCATCATAAACCTCAATACCATTAACTGTGCCGAGTAACTCCATACGGCGTTTTACGCCGCCAAAGTTAGACAAAGCTTCACAAGCTTGTTCAAGAGCCACACCCACATGCTGAGCGGCTGCAATTGTTGCCAAAGCATTCGCTACACTATGTTGCCCTGTCATGTTCCATTTCACTTCGCCAACGACATTGCCATTTTCGAGTACTTTAAAATGGCTGCCATCAATTGAAATTAGTTCGGCAGATAAAGCTGCTTTTTCATTCGCTTCTAAACTTGTACGAATCACTGGTGTCCAGCAACCCATTTCAAGCACTTCATCAATATGCGTTTCAGTAATTGGCGCAATAATACGGCCTTCACTTGGAATGGTACGCACAAGATGATGGAACTGTTTTTGAATCGCTGCTAGGTCATCAAAAATATCGGCATGGTCAAATTCAAGGTTATTTAAAATCGCCGTCTTTGGGTGATAGTGAACAAACTTAGAACGTTTATCAAAGAAAGCAGAGTCATATTCATCGGCTTCAACACAGAAGTATTTACCACCGCCTAAACGAGCACTTTCACTAAAACCAAGTGGAACACCACCAATTAAAAAGCCCGGATTTAAACCAGCTTGATCAAGTACCCAAGCCAACATGGTCGTAGTTGTTGTTTTCCCGTGAGTACCTGCTACACCAAGTACATGTTTACCTTGTAAAACATGATCGGCAAGGAACTGTGGACCAGAAATATATGGTAGGCCTTCGTTTAGCATATATTCAACAGCATCAATACCACGTTTCATGGCATTGCCGACAATAACCAAGTCCGGATGAGGCTGTAAATGGCTACGGTCATAGCCTTGCATGAGTGTAATGCCTGCATTTTCTAACTGGGTAGACATCGGTGGGTAAACGTTTAAATCGGAACCGGTTACCTTATGTCCTAAATCACGAGCTAAAAGTGCTAAAGAGCCCATAAAAGTGCCACAAATACCCAAGATATGCAGATGCATTGCTCGCCTTCTCCACTGCTTTTGTACACAACATTAAAATGAATTGCTGTGTGTGCATTATTGATAAATTTGCCAGCAACGATAGCAAGGCTAAACTCGAAAAGATAGTCAAAAATCGTTGTTGTTCTATGTGTTTGAGGCCCTGATAAAACTACAGCTTTATTTTTTAGATTTAAGCTGAATTACAGTTTTATCTTTTATAATGTTTTGTATCGTTAAAATACTTAAATCATCGTGATGATGAAGGATGTGCCTTTGAGCCCAACGGTTTTAGCTTTTACGCTATTAATTATTTCTAACTGCTTTATGACACTTGCATGGTATGGGCATCTTAAATTTTTGCACCATGCTCCACTTTGGCAAGCGATTCTATTCGGTTGGATTATTGCCTTACTTGAATATAGTTTTATGATTCCAGCCACTCGTATGCTAAGTGCACAAGGCTGGTTACTCGGTGAAATGAAGATCACTCAGGAAGTGGTTACATTGGTCGTGTTTGTACCTTTTATGATTTTCTTGTTTAAGCAACCCTTTAAACTCGATTACTTATGGGCGATGTTATGCCTATTTGGTTGTGTTTATTTCGTATTTAGAAGCCAATAATCTATGATAGCTTGTATTGAATAATTGGTTCTATACAAGCTATTGATTTTTCAAATACCTGCTTATCTTTCAGATATCTAATTAATTAATATTAATAAAAATTGAGAATGTGTCACTGTTAAACCATGACATTTTTCTATCAAATTAAAAATATTCACAGAGCTGGTCAGTTAAATTTTCGTGAGATGAAAAATCAGTCTATAATAATGGGCTTCCGAACCATTTAAAACTTGGCTCTCGTCGAGATTTATCTTTTTTTACTTTTGTCTCTGGAACATTAGCAATGAATGCGGCCGCAGCACAAGACGCTCAACCTCTCGTTGGAATTATTATGGGTTCTCAATCTGATTGGGCAACTCTCGAAAACACAGCCAATATGCTTAAACAGCTTGGTGTCCCATTTGAAGCGGAAGTGGTATCTGCTCATCGTACTCCAGATCGTTTATTTGAATATGCAGAAACTGCACGTGATCGCGGTATTCAAGTGATTATTGCCGGTGCAGGCGGTGCAGCGCATTTACCTGGAATGTGTGCCGCAAAAACTGATTTACCTGTTTTAGGTGTGCCAGTTAAATCATCAATTTTAAATGGTGTAGACTCTTTGCTTTCAATTGTACAAATGCCAGCAGGTATTGCAGTTGGTACTTTAGCGATTGGTCCAGCTGGTGCAACGAATGCGGCAATTATGGCTGCACAAATCTTAGGTTTAACTCGTCCTGAAATCGCAAAAAATGTTGCTGATTTCCGTGCTGCGCAAACTGATAAAGTTGCAAGCAAAAATATTCCGGGTCAGGTGTAAGAGGCTGAGATGGATAAAACTATCGGTATTTTTGGTGGTGGGCAACTGGGCCGTATGATGGCTCAAGCAGCGTTACCATTAAATATTCAATGTACTTTTTTTGAAGCAAATACAGATTGTCCAGCAGGTGTTTTAGGCCAGGTTTTTTCTAGCCAAGATGAGCAAGGTTTAAAGCAGTTTATTGAAAGTGCTGATGTTTTCAGTCTTGAGTTTGAAAATACGCCAGTTGAAGATGTTGATGTTTTGACACAAACCAAAACATTGCATCCTCCCCGTGTTGCTTTAGCGACTGCGCAAAATCGTTTGTCAGAAAAAGCATTGTTTGATGAGCTTACTATTCCTGTTGCGCCGTATCGTGCTGTAGATAGCTTAGAAAGCTTGAAAAAGGCTGTGGCTGAGCTTGGTTTACCGATCGTGCTTAAGACTGCAACTGGCGGATATGATGGCAAAGGTCAGTTTGTACTTCGTTCAGAAGACCAGATTGATACTGCTTGGGCTGAACTTGGTCCTGCAAAAAGTCTAGTTGCCGAAAGCTTTGTTAAATTCTCTCGCGAAGTTTCAATCATTGCGGTGCGTGGCCAAAATGGTGAAGTAAAAACTTGGCCATTGGCTGAAAACCATCATCATAATGGTATTTTATCGCATTCAATTGTTCCTGCACCGAATAGTGAAGCTTTGCAACCCGTTGCTCAAGACTACATTACTCGTTTGTTGAATCACCTTAACTATGTTGGTGTGTTGACTCTCGAGCTATTTGTAACAGAACAAGGTTTGTGTGCAAATGAGATGGCACCGCGTGTGCATAACTCAGGCCACTGGTCAATTGAAGGCGCAGTTTGTTCTCAGTTTGAAAACCATATTCGAGCTGTTGCAGGATTACCACTAGGCTCAACAGAAGTTGTTCGCCCAACGGTTATGATCAATATTATTGGTCAACATCCTAAAACTGAGGATGTACTTGCCTTAAATGGTGCTCATCTGCATCTTTATAACAAGTCAGAACGTGCTGGCCGCAAATTAGGTCATATCACTTTAATGCCTGTGGATAGTAATGAATTGACGAATTTATGCCGTCAATTGGCGGAAATTTTGCCAGAACCACTCGCTTTAACAGCAGATATGACCCTCTAAAAGTATTTTTAATTCTCTAAAAAGCGATCTTCGGATCGCTTTTTTTATCTTTTAAATTTAAAAAATAATAGAACATGCATATTTTAGGGTTGTGGATAACTTTAATTGGAACTTTTGAATTTAAAAAAGCTACTGTAATTTGAATTTAAAACCACAAAAGGCAGCCTCGGTTGTTTTTGAATTTAAAATTAGTTATCCACAAAAGTGTTTTTAAATTTAAATGAGAGAGTTGGGTATACCTTTTTAAATTCAAAAATAGAAGTCTATTAGTATGAGGTTTTGAATTTAAAAATTTTGGCTGATCTTTAAATTTAAAAAATACGGTTTTGTGGTGATTGGCTACAGCCTGTAATAAATAATAAGGAGATATAGAATAGGATTAAGAAATAGAAGTGCTTTTTGCTCTGTTGTGGATAAAGTTATCCACAATAAAGAGAGGTTTGTAGTTTAAATTTAAAGAGGTACTTTTGAATTTAAACTTGGGTATTGGTTTTGAATTCAAAAGTAATGATTTGGATCTAGAGAATTTTAAATTCAAAAATAAAGTAGAAAATTTGAATTTAAAACATGGGAAATGAATTTAAAGTAGAGATTATGAATTCAAATTTACGTTTTCTCTCTGAAATTTTGGACTCATAATGGTATGGTACTTACAAATTTAAATTTAAAAATCGAACTAGGATAATATGCGACGTTTTTCTTGTATTGTTGGCTCTGTATTTTTAGCGATGTCTCAGGCTCAAGCAGAGCTCGTAATTAATGGTTCTACAATATCTAGCAGTGCTATTGTTCCAGTAGTGACGAGCGAAGATTATACGCCTAATAATAATTTCCAAAGCTGTTTGGCAAATTTACGTTCTCAAGCAATTGCTGCTGGAGTATCTGGTACAACTTATGATCGTTATACCCAAAACTTGACCCCAGATTATTCAGTTATTGATAAATTAAACTATCAACCAGAATTTTCGACACCAATTTGGGATTATCTTTCTGGTCTAGTTGATGAAGAGCGCGTTGAGCTTGGTAAACAAAAACTGGCGCAACATCGAGATGTTTTAAACCGTGCTTCTCAAACCTACGGTGTGCCGCCGGAAACAATTGTAGCAGTGTGGGGTGTTGAAAGTAATTTTGGTGATATTTCTGGAAAATATCCTTTATTACAAGCACTCGGGACTTTAAGTTGTGAAGGACGTCGACAAAGTTATTTCCGCACTGAGTTTTTTGCCACTATGCGTATTTTACAACGTGGTGATTTAACCGAAGACCAACTGAAAGGTTCATGGGCTGGGGCATTTGGTCATACTCAATTTATGCCATCTACTTATGAACGATTAGCTGTTGATTTTGATGGAGATGGTCGTCGAGATTTAGTGTCGAGTACAGCTGATGCGCTGGCTTCAACAGCTAATTTCTTAAATAAAGCAGGTTGGCAAACAGGAATGCCGTGGGGTTTTGAAGTCAAAGTTCCCCAAGGTATGTCAATTGATGGAGAAGGGCGACGTTCAAAGAAAGCTTTAAGTAGCTGGAGTGCACGAGGGGTAACCCGAATTGATGGTTCTCCACTTGTTCAAGGGGCTTTATCTGGCAATACTTCAGCGGGTTTAATGGCACCTGCAGGTGTAAATGGTCCAGTATTTTTAGTATTTAAGAATTTTGATGCTATCTATAGTTATAACGCTGCGGAAAGCTATGGACTTGCGATTGCACATTTATCTGATCGTTTAAAAGGTGCTGGCCCATTTGTTGCGTCTTGGCCAACTGATGATCCGGGAACTTCACGTGCAGAACGTCGTGAAATCCAACAGTTTTTGATTAAGCGTGGCTATGATATTGGTGCAGTTGACGGTCTTATTGGAGATAAAACCCGCGTAGCTATTCGTCAGGAGCAGACTCGTTTAGGTTTAAATCCAACAGGACGGGCAGGGCAGCAAATTTTACGTGCATTCCGTCAAGAACAAGCTCAGAAAATGATGCAATAAACTAGAAATAATAAAAAAGGTCTGCTCATGCAGACCTTTTTTATAGGTACTTATATAAGATGATTACTCTAATTTAACTGCTTCCAAAATATCAAAAATAACTGACGTAACATCTTGGCTTAAATCACGATCATTAAAGATTTCATACGCAGTGATCGTGACATCAGTATCACTTGGTAATTGCTTTTGCTCTTCTTCAATTAAATGTTCAATCGGTAACAGAGTCTGTTTTACTTCAAGATGGAGAATATCTTTATATTCGATATTTTCATCCTCAAGCTCGATTTCATGCTCATTGAAAAAGGGGATTAAAATAGAATGGAGGTATGGTTTAATTTCAATAATATCAAACAGTTCAATATCTCGTGTCTGTTCAATTGTGCTGATATGATCATTTACTTCAATCAGGATATGATAATAACTCATCTTGATCTCCATTCTATTTTCGTTAGCTCTTATGACCACAATAACATGACTTTGATATCAATTTCGATGTATCTACATAGAAATAGATACATCATTTTATATCAAGCTTTTAATTATTGAGGTAAAGCACTCAATAGATCGCGGTCAGCATCCGTAAGTCCAGTGATTTTTTTGTCACCATCTTTACGTACTGAGTACATCAATGCATTTGGTTGATCACTATGTTTTAAACCAAGTGCATGTCCTAACTCATGAGCAATTGTTAAGCGTAAATCATCAATAGACTTAAACTCATAAATCACAATTTGTTTGCCGTTGTAGATACCTTTTTTAAAGACATCCGCTTGAGCATTTTGCTTAAATTGGTTCAATGAATTATTAAACTCATTGTTAATCTGATTAAAATGAGTCACTTTGACATTTAAATCTTTAGCTTGCTCATTATATGCAGCAATTTCTTTCTTTAAAGCAACAGTTTGTTTTTGCAAATCTTTCTGAGTTTTAGCCAAAGATTTAGCGCTGTATTCAGGTGCTAATTTGCCTTGGTTAAGTTGCATCATTAGTTGGTCAAGATTTTTCAATTTTCCATTCAAAATCTGCTTCTTATTTTCAAGGTCGGCTTGAGTTTGACCAAGGGTTTGCTTCAATTGCTTAATTTGTTGCTGTTCATCAATTACACGTTGCTGTTCTTGTTGGAACTGAGCTGCAATTTTTTGACGCTGTTCAGAACGGCTTTGACTATTATCGTAAACTAAACGAATTTCTAACTTTGCATTTGGATCATAAGTAAAATAATCCTGTCCAGTACCTTGCTTCCAAATGTCCGCAGCTTGTTGACTAATTTGAATTAATTGGTCTTGGCTTAAACCAAAACGTGGATCAATATCAGCAATTTTGTAAGTCAAATGTTGACCTGCTTTTTGCTGAATTTGAGTATGAGTTGGAGTGGCAAGATTAGCATTAGCCTGAAAATTAGAAAAAGCAAAGGCTACGCCTAATAACAAAGATGTTAAACGCATAATCGAAGGGGGGAGATTTTAAAAAAAACGTATTATAAGAATATAAAATGAAAAATCAATCAAAAAACGTACAAAATAGGAAAATAAATGAGACTTTAGTCTCATTATTTTTTACCAAATGCCAAATTATTTTTTAGGAAAAATTTAATATATTGGGTTTTATTTAGTTTTTTTTAATCAGTTAACTTTAACGATTTTTCCTTAATTTGGTCTATAAATTGAACCTAATAAATCTAAATCTGAATCTGTCAATTTAAAGTTATGAATATCTTGCTCTTTTAAATAGGGATACATTAAAGATTTAGGATCAGTCGTATGTTTTAGCCCTAAAGCATGCCCAAGTTCATGAGCAAGGGTCAAGCGTAAGTCATTTAAAGAAGCATAACCGTAAATCTGAATTTGGTTTTGACTGAATAAACCTTTATGGAAGGGTTGAATACTCGTTTTCTGCTTTAGTTTGAATTGTGTTTTTAAAGCGCTTAAATCACTTTGCTCTCGATTTAGCTCTTTAATTTTTAAGTTAAGTGATTGAATTTTAAAATTTAGACTATTGGATTCATTTTGTAACTCTTCCGATTTTTGCTCTAGTTGTTTTTGCCATTCTTTTAAATTATTGGCATTAGAGTATTGATGTTCTCCTTGATTAAAGCGCGTTACATCTTGTTGATATTGTTCAAACTCAACTTTTAGACTGACCTTTTTCTTGTTTAAATCACTTGATAGTTGAGTAACTTGCTGTTTGTTTAGAACAATTTCTTCATTTTTAATGCGCCAAGCTTCCTGCTTTTGCAAAAGTGCATCCAAATTGTTTTGTTGTTCATCCTTAAGCATTTGATGATCATCATAGATTAAGTTAATTGACAATTGAGCCTGTGAATCATAAATAAAATAGGTCTTTCCAGTTTCTTTTTGCCAGATTTCAGCAGCTTGCCGACTTACCTCAACTAGTTGTTCTTTAGTAAGTTGAAACCGCGGATCAATAAAAGCAATTCGGTATTTTAAAGGCTGATGAGATGAATGAATTGGCAGATTGCTTTGAGCAAAAAGTGTTGTTTGTAAGCCCATGCATAAGCATAAGCTCAATCCCCACCATAGAAATTTTTTCATGGCAAAATAAAAAATATAAATAAATCTTATTGTTAGCTACTTAATTTAATTCGTCAAAACGATAAAAATCTCAATAGATTAGGTGAGGTTTGTGATATTGGTCGAAAAATTAAAAAAGATGTTCTCAGACTTGGCAATAATCAAATAATTAATGTAGTAAATAACAGTGGTTTTTTAACAAAAAAATATTATTTAAAATTAAATATTTAGTTTTTATCATTGATCTTTCTGACAGAAATTTTTGAATAATATTATTAAAAAACTTATTGTTACTTTTTGTAAATAATAAAAAACCGCGCCTAAGCGCGGTTTTTTATTAAAGAAACAAATTATTTTTTGTCATCTTTAACTTCAGTGAACTCAGCGTCTACAACACCATCATCTGCTTTTTGTTGACCCGCATCACCACCTTGGAATGCATTTGGATCAAAGCCTTCAGCACCACCAGCTTGTTGCGCTTGTTCATAAGCACGTTGAGTGATAGGCATCAAGATGTTTTGTAAAGCTTCAGTTTTCGCTTTGATATCTTCTACATCATTTTCTTTTGTTGCTGCTTCAAGTTCAGAAACTGCTGTATTTACCGCTGTTTTTTCATCTTCAGTAATTTTATCACCAAGATCTTTAACAGCTTTGTTCGAGCTTGAAATTAATGCATCAGCTTCGTTACGAGCTTTTGCAAGTTCTTCAAACTTACGATCTTCTTCAGCATTCGCTTCAGCATCTTTAATCATTGCTTCGATTTCAGCATCAGACAAACCTGAGTTCGCTTTAATCTGGATCGATTGCTCTTTACCAGTGCTCTTATCTTTAGCAGATACTTTCAAGATACCATCAGCATTGATGTCGAAAGATACTTCAATTTGTGGCACACCACGTGGAGCAGGTGGAATATCGCCTAATTGGAAGTTACCCAACAATTTGTTTTGTTGAGCCATCTTACGTTCACCTTGGTAAACTGAAATGTCTACAGCAGGCTGGTTGTCAGCAGCAGTAGAGAACACTTGTGATTTCTTCGCAGGAATCGTCGTGTTTTTCTCAATGATTGGTGTTAATACACCACCCATTGTTTCAATACCTAAAGTTAATGGTGTTACGTCTAATAAAAGAACGTCAGTTTTGTCACCAGACAATACAGCACCTTGAATCGCAGCACCGATTGCAACAGCTTCGTCAGGGTTCACGTCTTTACGTGGCTCTTTGCCAAAGAATTCTTGTACTTTTTGTTGTACAAGTGGCATACGAGACTGACCACCAACCAAGATCACGTCAGAGATGTCTGAAGTCGAAAGACCAGCATCTTTAAGTGCGATTTTACAAGGCTCAATAGTGCGAGCAACTAAATCAGCAACTAAACCTTCAAGTTTCGCACGTGTTACATTGATCACTAAGTGTTTAGGACCAGTTGCATCAGCAGTGATGTATGGAAGGTTGATTTCAGTTGCATTTGATGAAGAAAGCTCGATTTTTGCTTTTTCAGCAGCTTCTTTCAAACGTTGTAACGCAAGTGGATCATTTTTCAAGTTCACACTTTGTTCTTTCTTAAATTCTTCAACTAAGAATTCAATTAAGGCGTTATCAAAGTCTTCACCACCAAGGAAAGTATCACCGTTTGTTGATAACACTTCGATTTGTTGGTCGCCATCAAGGTCTGCGATTTCAATGATTGATACGTCAAAAGTACCACCACCTAAGTCGTAAACTGCAACTTTACGATCGCCTTCTTTTTTGTCCATACCGAACGCAAGTGCAGCAGCAGTTGGTTCGTTAATGATACGTTTAACGTCTAAACCAGCGATTTTACCCGCATCTTTAGTTGCTTGACGTTGAGCATCGTTAAAGTAAGCAGGAACAGTAATAACTGCTTCAGTAACTGTTTCACCTAAATAGTCTTCTGCAGTTTTCTTCATCTTTTTCAAGATTTCAGCAGAAACCTGTTGAGGCGCTAATTTTTTATCGTTTACTTCAACCCAAGCATCGCCATTGTCTGCTTTGATGATTTTATAAGGTACAAGACCGATATCTTTTTGTACCGCTTGATCTTCATAACGACGACCGATTAAACGCTTAATAGCGAATAATGTATTTTTCGGGTTAGTTACTGCCTGACGCTTAGCACTTTGACCTACTAAGATCTCGCCATCTTTATAAGCAATGATCGATGGAGTTGTACGTGCGCCTTCAGCGTTTTCGATTACTTTTACTTTATCGCCTTCAAGTACAGCAACGCATGAGTTGGTAGTACCTAAGTCAATACCAATAATTTTTGCCATGTGACGTTTTCCTCAAAAATTCTTTTGCAATGTTTTTGCTTGTTATCCGATATGAGAGTGAATCTATTTTTTTCAAGCGTTTTAGCGAAAAAAAATCTAAAAACTCTCAAAAAATTATTTATTGACCAACCATAACCATAGCAGGGCGCAATAAGCGACCATTTAACGTATAGCCCTTTTGTAAAACGCTACCGATTTCATTCGCTTTAGCATTTGGGTCAATACCTACAGCTTGATGTAAATCCGCATTGAAGCCATTTTTCGTATCAGCTTCTACAACACCAAATTTTTCAAGTGTGGTTAACAGCGACTTCAAGGTCAGTTTAATACCTTCAAGTACTGGCGTTTCTTCATCGCCAGCTGCTTGAATTGCACGCTCTAAATTATCAACAGAATCTAGTAATTCTTTTGCAAATTTTTCAAGCACAGTCTCTTTATGCTTGTCAGACTCACGTTGAATACGCTCTACACTTTTTTGTGCTTCGTAAACTGCATTCGCAGTACGTGCTTTTTCAAGTTTTAGGCTTTCTTCTAATTTGGTGATTTGCGCTTGTAAAGATTCAACGGTAACGTCGTTTGCTTGCTCTACACCTTCAGCCTGAGTTTGCTCATTAGATTGCTCTGCTTGCTCGTGTTGAATGTCTTGAGCTTGCTCATTTTGCTCATTAGCCATTGATGATCTCCGTTTAAATGGGTTTTTAAACATGTACAGTCCTTTTGGCATCAGCATTTACTGGGTAAAACCTGAACTGCCATGCATATGCTGTAATTCATTAATAGGGATGAAGTATGGGCATTGCCTAAAAATTCAAGCGTACACGGCAATTTAAAACTTTTAATTTTGCGGTTTTAAGTAAAAATCTAAATTTTCGATCATAAAAGCAATAAATTCCTGAGTTATTTTGGGCAAATGTTGTCTTGAAGCATATACCACCGACAAACTTAATTCAGGGGCTGAAAAGTTTTTAAATAAAGGAACTAATCGTTTTTCTTTTAAATCTTTTTTAACTAATAAAGTCGGTAACATTGCCACACCTTGAGCATGTACACACATGTCATAAACAGCATTTACATCATTACTTTTAAAGGTGACGTTTAAAGGATAGTTCTGAGGTTGCTGTTCAGTATCAAAAAGTGTCCAAAATTGATGTTGGCTATGGTGAGCTAAACATTCATGTTGAATAAGTTGCCTTGGATGGGAGAGGGGACTGTGTTGCTTTAAATAATCAGGATGAGCACAGAATACAGACTCGATTTGACAAACTGGTCTCGCAATTAATCCATCTGCAACTTTTTGCGTTATACGTAAGGCTAAATCGACCTGAGCATCAATTAAGTCCATCGTATTTTCAGTCAGATATACATCAAATTGAATATGTGGATGTTGCTGTTTAAATTGGCGAATACATTCCCCAACCCCTAATTGAAATAAAAACAAGCCGCAGGTAAAGCGAATCGTACCGTTATGTTGTTCGGGTGCGGCTAACTCTTGTAAAAGTTGCTGTTGTTGTAAAATATTCTCGCAGTAGAGTAGGGCTTTTTCCCCTGCTGGAGTGAGAGATATTTTTCGTGTATTTCTTTGAAATAGTCGAGTTGAGAAGGTGTGCTCAAGGTGCTCAAGATAGCGAGAAACCATCGCACGGGAATAATTTAGATGTTCGGCGGCTTTGGTTAAATTGCCATGTTGAGCAATAGAAACAAAGACGTGTATGGCTTTTAATGTGTCCATATACTTTATCATTGTTACAATATATGCAACAGTTTATCTTAATTTAGTGCATTTACCTTACAAGAATTGCAATTTAAAGTATTTCTCATGAATTTGGAGAATACATAATGAAATTTTTTAAATTAACTGCTTCAGTCCTAGCAACTGCTACCGCTTTAACAGTAACTTCCTCAGCTTTTGCGCAAGATTTGAAAATCCAAAGTTTCTTGGCTAAACCCGAACATTTTGGTGTGACTTCTACTTTAATTGAAGGCGATAAAGAAGTTCTGTTGGTAAATGCGCAATTCTCAAAATCTGAAGCATTACGTATTGCTGCAGATATTCTCGATAGCGGTAAAACATTAAAGACAATTTTCGTAAGTTATGGCGATCCGGACTATTACTTTGGCTTAGATGTATTTAAACAATACTTCCCAAATGTACAAATCATCGGAACGCCAGAAACTGTTAAACATATCCAAGATACTCAAGCGCTTAAAGTGAAATATTGGGGTCCACAAATGGGTGCAAATGCGCCTAGTCAAATTATTGTGCC
This sequence comes from Acinetobacter sp. 809848, assembly GCF_000581275.1. Classification (NCBI taxonomy): domain Bacteria; kingdom Pseudomonadati; phylum Pseudomonadota; class Gammaproteobacteria; order Moraxellales; family Moraxellaceae; genus Acinetobacter; species Acinetobacter sp. 809848. Next base: position 5,909 of record NZ_JEXG01000028.1, on the reverse strand, counting down.
TCAAGCTTATACTGCTAAAACTTTAAAGTTAGAAAATGAGTCGATCGAAATTAAAGGTAAGAAAGAACTCACTTATTTATGGATTCCTTCTTCAAAAGCAGTTGTAGGCGGTATTCCAGTATCTTCAGGTATTCATTTATGGATGGCAGATACACCAAAAGTTAAAGATCGCAATGAAGTGATTCAAGCTTTAGAAAGTATTAAATCACTCCAACCTCAAACAGTTGTTCCAGCTCATATGGTTGAGGGAGCTCCACAAGGTTTGGATGCGGTTAACTTCTCTATCGACTATCTCAAGAGCTATGAGAAAGCGGTCAAAGTAAGTAAAAATGCGAGTGAGCTAAGTCAGCTCATGCAGAAACAATATCCAACATTGAAGAGTGTGGATAGCCTAGAACTAGGTGCAAAAGTTGTAAAAGGTGAGATGCAATGGCCATAATTTGAATCGAAACACTATAAATTTTTAAAAAAGCCGTGGTCTATCCTCGGCTTTTTTATGAAATAAGGCATTTTCAAGTAAAAAGTCTGTGTAACATTCTACGCACCTTATATAGCGTTTCTATGAAGAGAAAATTTTTAACGAGAGTAAAAGGCTAAGATAAAAATTAGAAATTGATAAAAATAAACAAAAGCTTAAGTTGTAGCTTCTATATAAAAGGTAGAGGTGAGGCTAAGGAAGAGGTTTTAATAAAAAATTGCACAATTTGTACTTCTATTACTACAAAAGACAACCAATGATACGCACGCCAGAAAAAAAAATTGTGAATTATAGGCAGCGCGAAGATGAACTTTGCATTTAAATGTTTGTCGTAATGAAAGGAAAGTGATTATGAAAAAATTAGGTCTTATCTCTGTAGTGCTTGCTGGTGTTGCTTTTACAGCTGTTGGTTGTGCATCTGAAGCTGGCTTAAATGCATCAGGTTCAGCTCAAACTAGCGCTAGCCCATCTGGCGTACAAGCTGGTGTTGGTGTAGATGCAGGTGTTTCTGGTCAAGCACAACCAGGTCAAGTTGATGCTGGTGCTTCTGGTTCTGTTTCAGGTTCTGCAACTGCTCAGTAATTCTTAGCGATAAGAACAGTTAAAAGATTATAGAGTACATATATTCAAGATGCCGATTTATATATGAAATGAGCTGCTACTCATTATTCTATAGTCAAGAGAATGTGGATTTCTCAACAAAAAAGCCCCAAGAGATTTTTTCTTTGGGGCTTCCATATTCCCATAGATTTTAGTCATCATCATGATAATCTCTATGATTGTGATCACGATCTTCTAATCTTTTCTTCTCCCATTCACGGTGTCTTTTTTCCCACTCACGACGATTTCTATCCTGTTCGCGAGCATCTTTACGTTGTTGTTCGTATATTCTCTTACGCTCTTCCCAACGTTTTCTTTCCCAGTCACTATAGCGACGTCCATCATTGCGGTCATAGCGATCATCATCATGATCATGGTAACCATAACCACCGCGGTAATAAGGATCATCTGTATAAGCAACACAACCTACAGTTAAAAGACTGGTTGCTAATAAAGTAACAACTAGTTTTGCTGACATAGCACAATCTCCTTTTGTCTGTTAACAATAATTGGCAAAAAAGTCCTGTTTTAAACGACAGATTTGTTAATGACATTTGCTATAAATCAGATTAGCGTAGATTGGTTTTTACCTTTGTATCTTGATTACATGAGTTGTATGCGAATATAGTCAAACAACAAAGAATTCTGTAGAAAATATGAAGGATAAGAGGAATTCATGGAGATAGGCATGACAGCATTTAATCAAAAAATTCAAACATTGCTAGATAAGGGCCAAGGGCCTGCTGCTCGAGCTCTTGATAAGTTACCTCGATTAGCTCAAGAATCACTTGCCAAAATCCTTGGATATGCCTACCAATACCCAGAGCTCGACTCGTTTACTAAATGTATGATGGCCGTACAAATTAAACAGGGACGTATTGGTTTCATTGGTTCAGATCCTATTGAGTCTAGACGGCAGTTTGATACACAAATGTTGGCTATACGCCAGAAATCAACTGAAATTGATTCAGTAGAAGACATTCGTTTGCCGCTTCAAACTGGAACTGTTTTCGCAAGACACTATCATCCGTCACCGAATAAAAAATTACCTCTGATTGTTTTCTATCACGGGGGAGGGTTCGTTGTAGGTGGTTTAGATACTCATGATGAGGTTTGTCGTATATTGGCAAAATATGCAAAAGTACAAGTACTCAGTATTGATTATCCACTTGCACCTGAGGTCTCACCTCAACATTTAATCCAATCATGTGAAGATGCATTAGCTTGGGTATATCAAAATCGCAGACAACTAAAAATATTAAAAAATCGTATTGCTGTAGCAGGGGATAGTGCAGGCGGCAATATCAGTACGGTTGTGGCTCAACGATCAGTAAACAAACCTTATGCTCCACAAGCACAGCTTCTCATTTACCCTACAGTTGATTTTAAAAGCCGACATCCTTCTTTTTATGCTTATAACGAAGGATTAGTTTTGACGGATAGCGATATTAATTATGTCACTCAATATTATGCAACTCAGCATAATGTAGAATTAGACGATCCGATTATTTCTCCAACCTATGGTAATTTGAAAAAGAACCCGCCAGCTTTCGTGATTACGGCTGGTCATGACGTATTGCATGATGAAGCGAAAATTTATAGCTATAAGCTAAGACAAAATGGCGTCAAAATGCATTATGAAGAATATCCAGATCAAACCCACGGTTTTATAAACTTGACACCTATTTCGAAAAAGGCAAAAAGATATACTATCGAGATCAGTAAAAACTTCAGAAAGTTCTGGGATAAAAATAGTTAAATAAAAGCTTAGTCCATGTTTCACGTGGAACGTGGACTAATACTCAAATCTAAAATATAAAGCACTAAATAAAAGATAATAAATACTCACTAGAATTCTTTTATATAGATGATTAAATTTATCCTTCATTAAGTTTGGCATTTTGTTGTAGGGAAAATATGAAAAAATTATTAATGTTATGTTGTTTGGGTATAAGCAGTCATTCAGTCTGGGCTGACACTCTAGTTGAAATGCAAACAAATTTAGGCAACATTGAAATACAACTTTATGATGATAAAGCACCAAACAGTGTGAAGAATTTTAAAGACTATATAAAGTCAGGCTTTTATAAAGATACGATATTTCACCGCGTAATTCCTGGTTTTATGGTGCAGGGCGGTGGACTTACTGCAAATATGCAGGAAAAGACTACGCGAGCACCTATCAAAAATGAAGCTGGAAATGGAATTGCTAACACACGCGGAACGTTGGCTATGGCTCGTACTGCAAATCCTGACTCAGCTACTAGTCAGTTTTTCATAAACGTTGCAGATAATAATTTTTTAAATCGTTCTGCGGGTAATGCTGGTTACGCAGTTTTTGGAAAAGTAATTAAAGGAATGGATGTGGTTGACCGTATTGTTCAGGTCCCTACATCAAACTATGGCATGCATCAAAACGTACCAAAACAGGCTATAAAGATAGTAGATATAAAGTTTAAAACTCTTCAAAAATAAATTAACTATATAAATCATATATTTGTTTATTTTTGAGATTTTTTTTGGCTGAAAAAGAACCGGTCGAACGTGCATATTTATAAAAGTGCTTGCGTACCAGTTTTTTTTCCCTATAATGCACTCATCCCGACGCGATACACGAGAATATCTTAGCTTACAGGGTTGAGATGAAAGCTTAGTATTGCGTTGAATTCTGTCTCTGACGAAGAGCAGAAAAATCATTAAGAGAATTGAAGAACAACTTGTGTGGATTTTTACTGATTGATTAATCGAAATAATTTTCATTGATTGATTGGTTTAAATTACTCGAAGTTTATTTGAGCGAAATTTAAGTCAGTAATTGATGAGCCAGAATTGGCACCTTGTCTTTAAATAAGGTGCAAAATGATTTTAACTGAAGAGTTTGATCATGGCTCAGATTGAACGCTGGCGGCAGGCTTAACACATGCAAGTCGAGCGGAGAGAGGTAGCTTGCTACTGATCTTAGCGGCGGACGGGTGAGTAATGCTTAGGAATCTGCCTATTAGTGGGGGACAACATTTCGAAAGGAATGCTAATACCGCATACGTCCTACGGGAGAAAGCAGGGGATCTTCGGACCTTGCGCTAATAGATGAGCCTAAGTCGGATTAGCTAGTTGGTGGGGTAAAGGCCTACCAAGGCGACGATCTGTAGCGGGTCTGAGAGGATGATCCGCCACACTGGGACTGAGACACGGCCCAGACTCCTACGGGAGGCAGCAGTGGGGAATATTGGACAATGGGCGCAAGCCTGATCCAGCCATGCCGCGTGTGTGAAGAAGGCCTTATGGTTGTAAAGCACTTTAAGCGAGGAGGAGGCTACTTTAGTTAATACCTAGAGATAGTGGACGTTACTCGCAGAATAAGCACCGGCTAACTCTGTGCCAGCAGCCGCGGTAATACAGAGGGTGCAAGCGTTAATCGGATTTACTGGGCGTAAAGCGCGCGTAGGCGGCTAATTAAGTCAAATGTGAAATCCCCGAGCTTAACTTGGGAATTGCATTCGATACTGGTTAGCTAGAGTGTGGGAGAGGATGGTAGAATTCCAGGTGTAGCGGTGAAATGCGTAGAGATCTGGAGGAATACCGATGGCGAAGGCAGCCATCTGGCCTAACACTGACGCTGAGGTGCGAAAGCATGGGGAGCAAACAGGATTAGATACCCTGGTAGTCCATGCCGTAAACGATGTCTACTAGCCGTTGGGGCCTTTGAGGCTTTAGTGGCGCAGCTAACGCGATAAGTAGACCGCCTGGGGAGTACGGTCGCAAGACTAAAACTCAAATGAATTGACGGGGGCCCGCACAAGCGGTGGAGCATGTGGTTTAATTCGATGCAACGCGAAGAACCTTACCTGGCCTTGACATAGTAAGAACTTTCCAGAGATGGATTGGTGCCTTCGGGAACTTACATACAGGTGCTGCATGGCTGTCGTCAGCTCGTGTCGTGAGATGTTGGGTTAAGTCCCGCAACGAGCGCAACCCTTTTCCTTATTTGCCAGCGAGTAATGTCGGGAACTTTAAGGATACTGCCAGTGACAAACTGGAGGAAGGCGGGGACGACGTCAAGTCATCATGGCCCTTACGGCCAGGGCTACACACGTGCTACAATGGTCGGTACAAAGGGTTGCTACCTAGCGATAGGATGCTAATCTCAAAAAGCCGATCGTAGTCCGGATTGGAGTCTGCAACTCGACTCCATGAAGTCGGAATCGCTAGTAATCGCGGATCAGAATGCCGCGGTGAATACGTTCCCGGGCCTTGTACACACCGCCCGTCACACCATGGGAGTTTGTTGCACCAGAAGTAGCTAGCCTAACTGCAAAGAGGGCGGTTACCACGGTGTGGCCGATGACTGGGGTGAAGTCGTAACAAGGTAGCCGTAGGGGAACCTGCGGCTGGATCACCTCCTTAACGAAAGATTGACGATTGGTAAGAATCCACAACAAGTTGTTCTTCATAGATGTATCTGAGGGTCTGTAGCTCAGTTGGTTAGAGCACACGCTTGATAAGCGTGGGGTCACAAGTTCAAGTCTTGTCAGACCCACCATGACTTTGACTGGTTGAAGTTATAGATAAAAGATACATGACTGATGATGTAAGCTGGGGACTTAGCTTAGTTGGTAGAGCGCCTGCTTTGCACGCAGGAGGTCAGGAGTTCGACTCTCCTAGTCTCCACCAGAACTTAAGAGAAGTTCGGATTACAGAAATTAGTAAATAGAGATTTCGGTCTTGGTTTATTAACTTCTGTGATTTAAGTATCACGGTATTAAGCATGACCTGACGAAGGCGTGTTTATTCATTAACAGATTGGCAAAATTGAGTCTGAAATAAATTGTTC
>NZ_JEXG01000027.1:0-52977 GCF_000581275.1 Acinetobacter sp. 809848 | reverse complement strand
GTAAAGAGTTGGATGGCAGTTTGAACAACCTGTAATTTTTTGGAAGATATTTCTAAAGTTGGCATAGTTTTACCGTTATAAATTCTTGTTGTTTCTAAATGAGATAAAAAGCCTGTGCCCTTTCTGGGAGAAAAAAAGGCACAGCAAAGCCGTAAGACGGTGCTTGGCACATCTCAAGTTTTGTTTTGCTAAGTTTTAAGTAAAAATGACTTAAAGCCTGAAAACCTTATGGCGTTCAAGCTGCTGTAAATTTTTAAGCTGTGTCGTTATAGCTTTTGGCAATGAGTGCCAAGAAATGATGGATGTGCATAGCCAACTCCTGATTTTGGGAGTTCTGCCAAAACATTCATTTGGAATTATGGTGGCAGAACGAAAGAGGGTTGACAGACTGGTTTTCGAGAACCCAGCACGCACGAAGGCGTCCCCCTTCCGTCCTACCGCTACAAAAAGGGAGACGAGTGGGTATACATCAAAAAAAACAAGTCTTTTCAATGTACTCGAAAAAACAGCCTGTCAAAGCCGGCTGGCAATGTGGCCAGCACGCAAAGCATAATCTGAGAGTTTAGAGGTGTCAATGTAGCTTTTATGACAAGTATTTAAATTTCTTATTGTTTTTCATTAGATTAACTTAATTATTATTTTAGATATTATATTTAATTGTATTTATTTATTTTTTAAAAAGAGTCAGATACGGTAAGCTAAACCACATGAATTTACTTTTTGATTTGGAATATTTTTTAGAACTTTACGAGAACATAAATGAGAAGACTATTTTCAAAGTCCATTTTAATATTAACCATTGGGTGTTTATTGAATGGTTGTAGCCAAGGCCCTCTTCCATTAGAGGTTACACTACATCAAGATTATGTATGTGCCTTTACCAATAACCCTAAAAAAACAAATTATTCTTTTGATAATAAATTTTTGATTTTTATGGGGAAAGTGGACTACCAAAACGGATTTAAAAGTTCTTATGAGAAAGAATATTTAAACGCCCCTCTGCCAATAGAAGAGAAAGATTGTGTAAAAATTCCTCTAAAGGCGTTTGAAAAGAATGTAGCTTATGACATTACTTTGGATATATACAAAACTTTCGATACGCGTATTTGTATAGTAGAAAATAACAATAAGCTAGAAATCCGAGAGCCTGAACCCGGTGAAACAACCTGTAAATAGGATTGTTCCTAGCCCCTCATTTCGCTATCTCAGAAACAACTAAACAAGTGGGATTAGACAATCTCGGTCTGCCCCACTTGGTGATAAGCACGATTAAAATAAACCAAACTTTGGTCATGTTGGCTTTGTTTAATCGCTACGATCGGACATATAAAAATCGTGTGTGTACCGACTTGTTGAATTTGCTCAATCTCACAATCGAAACTTACCAAAGCATCATCTAGCACAGGTGAACCCGTTTCTAACTCAATCCATGCGCCATGTTTAAAGCGCTCTTCTGGTGTGAGTTTAGATGAAAATGCTTTTGAAATATGTTCGTGATGCGCGCCTAACACATTCACAGTTAAGATTTTGTTATCTAGGAAATGTGCATGCGAACTCGCAGATTGGTTCATACACACCAATAATGTCGGAGGTGTGTCGGTCACACTACAAACAGCAGAGGCAGTAAATCCAAAACGGCCAGACATGCCTGCCGTAGTCACAACACTAACCGCACTTGTGAGTAAAGACATTGCATTTCTAAAGTCTGTTGCTTGAACCATGACATTATTCCTAAATTGAACCGTACCTTGTCCTGTGTGTTTGCTATACCGCCCAACTCCATCAGGAAGGTACTATCGACATGCGATCTGATTAGAGCGACATGTAGTAAGTAAAATGAGGGTTACTTGTTTGATTATCAACTGCCATCAAAAAAGTAACCCTTTATACCACTTATTGGTAAATATTAAGCAGTAAGATCATAACCCGTCAGTTCTCTACGAACGATTTCTGCACCTGCACTTAAAGCATTTAACTTGCCACGTGCCACTTCACGAGAAAGAGGTGCCATACCGCAGTTTGTGCAAGGGTAAAGCTTGTCAGCATCTACAAACTGAAGCGCTTTACGTAGTGTGTTAGCCACTTCTTCTGGTGTTTCAATCTGGTTAGATGCAACATCAATTGCGCCGACCATGACTTTTTTACCGCGAATGAGTTCGAGTAAATCGATAGGCACATGTGAGTTGTGACATTCTAACGAGATGATATCAATGTTAGACGTTTGAAGTTTCGGGAAAGCTTCTTCGTACTGGCGCCATTCTGAACCGAGTGTCTTTTTCCAGTCAGTGTTGGCTTTAATGCCGTAACCGTAGCAAATGTGGACCGCAGTTTCACATTTTAGACCTTCAATTGCACGCTCTAAAGTCGCGATGCCCCAGTCATTTACTTCGTCAAAGAATACGTTAAATGCAGGTTCGTCAAACTGAATAATGTCTACACCAGCAGCTTCTAGCTCACGTGCTTCTTGGTTCAAGATTTTGGCAAATTCCCAAGCAAGTTTTTCACGGCTCTTGTAGTGACCATCGTAAAGCGTATCAATCATGGTCATTGGGCCAGGTAATGCCCACTTAATTGGTTGATTGGTTTGCTGACGTAAAAACTTCGCATCTTCAACAAACACAGGCTTTTGACGAGACACCGCACCTACAACAGATGGCACGCTTGCATCGTAACGGTCACGAATACGAACTGTTTCGCGCTTCTCAAAATCTACGCCATTTAAGTGTTCAATAAACGTGGTCACAAAGTGTTGGCGAGTTTGTTCGCCATCGCTCACAATGTCGATGCCAGCAAGTTGTTGTTCATGCAAAGCCAAACGTAACGCGTCTTTTTTACCTTCGGCTAAGCCTTCGTTTTCAAGTTTCCAAGGCGACCAAAGCTTTTCAGGTTCTGCAAGCCAAGACGGTTTAGGTAAGCTGCCAGCAGTTGAAGTCGGTAATAATTTTTTCATGATCAATGACCCGTATGTTGATTAATTAGGAGCGTAATTAGCAGACCACTGCTCAAGAATCGCTTGGTATGGTTTGATAAATTGCTCTTCAACAAACTTCCCCTGCTCAATAGCCAGACGGCTACGTTCTTCACGGTCATACACAATTCGAGTAAGTGAATAATCTTCGTGTTTCAAGCTTGGTTGATAAGATTTTCCAGCCACTGAATTTGCGTTGTAAATTTCTGGACGGTAAATCTTTTGGAATGTTTCCATCGTACTGATGGTACTAATCAACTCAAGGTTGGTGTAATCACTCAACAAATCGCCTGTAAAATAGAACGCTAACGGCGCAACGCTATTTGGCGGCATGAAGTAGCGAACTTTTAAGCCCATTTTTTGGAAATATTCATCAGTTAATGAATAGTCTTCTTGCTTGTATTCAACACCTAAAACAGGATGTTCATTTTCAGTACGGTGGTACTCTTTAGTCGTCGAAACGCTTAAGCAAATCACAGGCGCCTTTTTAAAGTTGGCTTTGTAAGTTTCAGAGTTAATAAAGCTCTTAAACAAGTTACCGTGCAATTCACCAAACTTTTCAGGCGTGCTAAACGTAGACTTATTTTTGTTGTGATCTAACAACAGCACACTAAAGTCATAGTCACGTACATAAGACGAGAAGTTGTTGCCTACAATACCTTCAATACGTTCATTGGTCTTTTTATCAACAATATTGGTTTTCAATATTTCGATTAAAGGAAGCCCGCTTGCACGGTTTTCGGCATCAATATTCATTTCAACTGAAATGATTTCAAGTTCAACGCCATAGCGGTCGCCTTTAGGGTTGTCCCAATGAGCTAAGGCATTGAAACGATTGTCGATCATCTGCAATGTATTGCGCAAATTCTCTTCGCGGCTCATCCCTCTTGCTAAGTTAGCAAAGTTGGTTGTAATACGTGTATTGTCTGCTGGACGATAGTTCTCATCGAAACAAATACTCTTAATCGTAAATGTAAATTCTTTACTCATTGTGATCAGTACCCTAATTTCTGAGATAAAACCTAAATAAAAACTTTTTGCTCTTTTTAAACTTTCCAGACTTGTCAGATTTGTGCCTTATGGTCTTATCAAAGTGAATTACTGGAGCGCTTCAGAGCATGAATAGATTTATACCGCAATCACAACATGAATAAAAATGATTTAGTCTCATTACAAACTGAGTGAAATTCATGTTTAGGGTTTAATAAATAAGTATGAAGTTAAATATTTTTCATCTTTGGAAATTTTAGACAGCAGAAATTCAATATGCAGCTCTCACACAGCACCTTAATCATTTTAAATATTTACTATTATTTTCAAATACTTAACAATAAAAAATTAAGTTAAAAAGAATCAACCTAAAGTAATGTGTGCTGACTCTCATTCATCTCTGCTTTTAGCCATTCTAAAAATATGGTTTTACGTGAATCTTCCTCAAAAGCGCTATGAGAAAGTAAAAAATAGGCTGAATTATCTTGCACAACAGGTGAAATTTTTTTCAGTAAGTTCCACTCAAGCTCCTTTTCAATCATATAAATTGAGATAACCGTTGCGCCAAGTCCCGCCAAACAGCCTTCTAAACACAGATAAAAATGTTCGAGTTCAACTTTAGCGTAGCCTTTTAAACTTTGCTTTAGCTCAGCAATGCGAATCATGCTTTTGAAAAAATTTGGTCTAGAGGTCGAAATGAGTAAATCGTTTGTTTCCGATGGCTTGATTGCTTGAACTAGAGCGATATATTCATCGGCAATTTTTTCGCTATAGATATGCTCTCCCCAATCAAAGTCATTTCTGCGAATCGCGATATCAATATTATCTTTTTCAAAATCGACCACGCCGCCTGCTGTGAGTAGCACAACCTCAAAATCATGACCAAGCTTTTTAAATTTTGATAACCGTGGAATGAGCCATTTCATGGAAAGCGTCGGTTCACACGACAAGACCAATTGCTTGTTGTGAGTTTTAGGCTGGCTGAGTTCTATTAAACATTCATCGAGTTGACCAAACACCTGATAGCAACAACTCAATAAAGTTTCACCCTGCTCGGTCATCACAAGTGTTTTATTTTTTCGATCGAACAAAGTCGTATTTAAAGCTTCTTCTAAATTATAAATTTGTTTACTGACCGCACTTTGCGTCACAAATAATTTCTTTGCAGCTAAAGTGACGCTGCCATACTTCGCCACAAAATAGAAAAATTTTAATGAATTCAGCGATATTCTTTCAATCATTCCAAAAACTCATAGATGTGTAGTCATTTTTATCGATTTTTATTTTTAGGTTTCTGTTCAAAATAAAAATCATCTTTATTAAACCCCATTTTAGATGATGAAAAACATATTGAATATCTATATCTATTTTCACAGGCGTATAGATACAGCTTATTACGTGGAAAAAATAACTGCTTTAAGCAAAACAGTTCTCCTCTCAAATACATTCCAAAAAGTACAGATTAATCCCCTCGTTTTCAGTGAGGGTGCAAGATAATGGCAGAGTTTATTGCGGTTATTCTCATTACGATTTTGGCAGTGGTTAGCCCCGGCGCTGACTTCGCGATCGTTACGAAAAATAGTTACTTGTACGGCAGAAAAATAGGTGTGTTCACTTCACTGGGAATATCGCTTGGCGTGTTGGTGCATGTGACCTATACCCTTGTGGCTGTTGCATTTGTGATGACTTATACGCCGCAAATTTTGAATATTGTTAAGTATATTGGTGCGATTTACTTGATCTATATTGGCTATAAAACTTTTACTCAAAAACCAGTTTTAGACACTGCTGCCTTAAATTCTATCGGTACTTTGCAAGCCATAAAATACGGCTTTTTTACCAACGCCCTCAACCCTAAAACTACGCTATTTGTGATTAGCACCTATACGCAAATTGTGAGTTTAACCACGCCTAAATCGATTCTTTTGGCTTATGGCTTTTTTATGTCTTTTGCCCATTTTGTATGGTTTTCACTGGTTGCTGTACTATTTTCATCCATGCTACTGAGACAGAAAATGTTAGCCAAGCAAGTACAGATTAATAAGGTGATTGGCTCAATCTTATGTGTCTTAGGCGTGATTCTGCTTTTTACTAAGTTTCAGTAGAACCAATGAATTTTAAGAAACTGTAGAGTGTGGACTGAGTCCTTCGTGCAGAATTCAGTCCATTCAAGCGAGCTAAGAATCTATTTTTTAAGTATTCGATTCAGATAAATCATTTACATTCCAACGATTTGCTCTTTTAAATGTTCCGACATCGTTAAATCGGACACCCATATCACGCATGACTTTATGGGCAACTGGTGCAGTCATTTGGCGAATGTAGAATGGTTCTTTCACCACAAAATGGTGGATGGCATGTGTTGAACCAAAGTTAAAGCAAAACAATTGGAACGGCATCATCCACCACGGCGTTAATACTTGAGTTTGTTGAATGACATTACCCAATTCGACATCACCGTAGTAATGCATATTACTAGTCACAAAGTGCAAGCAGAAGGTACGCAGCACATTCGGTGCGACCCAAACAACAGTCAAAATATTAACCACATGCATAATATTTAAAGTGGTAGCTGACCAAGCAATCGGTGCATTCGCCCAACCTGCAACAACATCAACTACATGAAAACCTAAAAAGATATACCACAGCGACCAGTGAATAATTCCTAACGGGAAATAAGCCATAAATGCACGTTTAAAAATGACTTTTTTAACCGTCCAATTGCTTGCAGAGATAATACGGAACAAGACCGCCAAGCCGTTATCACCAATCGCGATGAGTCGGCGTATGCTCCATTGCTCTCCATTGGTTAAAGCTCTTTCTTCTAAATCAACTTCGGTGCCCGAGTTTTTATGATGGTTAAAATGCAGCTCACGACGTTTCCACGGGTTAATGGTACTTGGTCGAGCTAACCAGACTAAGCTCATCATTAAATGATGTGCCCATGGTTTCTTTCTAAAATACATCCAGTGAATCAGGTCATGCTCTAACTCATGGGTGAGCGATGCAAAAAAAGCAATAATTGGAATTGCAAACCAAGCTGAAAGTTGATGATTTATATAGAGCACGGCAGTCGCTATCATGCCGACCAAAGATATAAATAGAATCATCGCCCCAATGGCATTTTGATGGTTCAAAATAGGATGGCGTTTGCGTAAAGCCACACCTTCTGCTGTTACTACTTTTTTAATATGTTCCGTTTTTTCGCTATCGGTCATTCCGGCAGGATTTTTATAAATATAGGTCATCCGTTATTCCTCAGTTTTTCATGCCCCTACTTTATTTAGATCACCCTAAATGTGCTTAGCTCGAAACGCCAATCTATTGGCTATGGATGCCAAAATAAAAAGATTCAAAACAAACAAAAGATTTTTTAGTTTTGAATCTTTTATACTGTTTACAGGAATATGAATCAGAAGTTATAGGACATAACATGCCACAGACAGCAACAGCACTGGCTAGCTGGGTGAAAGCGATTCAAAAAGCGCTCGAAAAAGCCGGTGTTGATAGTCAACCTTTATTAGAACAAGCAGGTTTAGATATTCAGGCTCTGAGTAATCCTGATGCACGATATTCATTAAAACAAACAGCAAATTTATGGAAATTAGCAGTTCAGAAAACTCAAGATTCATGTTTTGGCCTTAAAGTTGCCAGCCAAGTCAATCAAAATACTTTTCATGTGTTAGGGCATTCACTGATTACCAGCACTACTCTAAAAGAGATGTTTCTAAGAATTATTCGTTATTTTCGTGTGGTTACGGATATTCCAGAGCTAGAGTTTTATGGGCAAGGAAATAGCCATTATTTCGTTATTCATGTTCCCGACGAAGTTCAGCCCGAGTCAATAGATGCATTTATTTCCGTTTTTATTCGCTCAAGTCGTGCTTTACAAGGCTCTGTTTTTTCGCCATTACGCATTGAACTTAGACGTTCAGAACCTGAAGATTTAGAAACATTCCAGAGTATTTTAAAAGCTCCGATTGTTTTTAATGCAGCCAAAGACATGATTGTGTTTGATACAGCAACCATAGAACAACAACTAGAAGGTGCAAATCCTACTCTCACCCAAGAATATGATGAAATTATTAATCGTTATCTGGCACGGTTCGATAAAGAAAATATATTGGCACGTGTGAAAGTAAAATTAATCGAAAAATTATCTACAGGTGATTTCCAACAACAAGACGTTGCGAAAAGTCTGGGCTTAAGCATACGAAGCCTGCAACGCAAACTTTCTGCCGAAAACACCTCTTATAGTGAGTTACTCGATCAGACTAGGCATGAACTCGCCTTATCGTATATTAAAAACTCAAGCCATAATATTACTGAGATTGCTTATATTCTTGGCTTTAACGATGTCAGTAGTTTTACCCGCGCGTTTCGCCGCTGGACCGATTTATCACCTATCCATTATCGAGAAAAATATCTGGCTTGCTCTTAACTTTTAAAAACTTAGATAAAAAAGATGCATGTGAATGCATCTTTTTTTATGAGTAACTTACTTTTTAGTAAGCAGTTCTAGCATCGAAACTGTAGTGACTTTAGCACCCACTGGCAAAGCTTTTAAGTCAACAATGTAGTTTGGACTATGTGGAATATAAGGCACAGGTTTGCCTTGTTTGACTGCATTTGCAAACACAACTGGGTCTGCCACACCAATAAACATAAAGTTAAACGGAATGTCTTTTTGGTCGCCTAATAAATGGTGAACATCTTCTGACCCCATAACCGCAGGATACTCAGTTAGAACATGCTTATCGCCTAATAATGCTTTTAAAGGCCCATTTAAACGTGCCGAAAATTCTTTATTGTTAATTACAGGTGTGCTTGAACCTTTAAAAGTAAAGGTCGGCATTTGGTCTTTACCCATCCCCTGCATTTGAGACGCGCCTTCACTCATAGACTTAATGTTATTTAACATAGTTTCACGCACTTTAGGATCAAACCAGCGCAAGTTCATTTTGACCAATGCTGTAGAAGGAATCACGTTATTCGAATTTCCAGCCTGAATTGAACCTATCGATAATACTGCCGCTTGTTGCGGATCAACTGCATTACCCATAATAGTTTGATATTGATTTACTGCATTGGCCGCCATGCTAATTGGGTTTTTGGTGAGCATTGGTAGTGAACCATGCCCACCCACACCTTTAAATAAAACATCAAGCTGATCGGTTCCCGCCATACGTGGCCCCGGTGCATTGATGACCACGCCCACAGGTGCAGGTGTGGTATGCACTGCAAAGAAATAATCAGGTTTTGGCAAGTTATATTTTGTCCATAAGCCATCGGTCACCATAGCTTTTGCACCTGTGATCGGCTCTTCTGCAGGTTGCGCGACTAAAATAATAGTTCCGCTCCATTCCTTTTTTAAAGCGACTAATGTTTTTGCCATGCTGAGCATCCATGTCACATGTGCATCATGACCGCACATATGTGCTACAGGTGTTTCAGTTCCATCATCAAGTTTTACACGCACTTTACTCGCGTATGGTAAACCAGTCGCTTCTTCAACAGTGTTGGCATCCATATCGGCACGGTACATGACTGTTGGCCCTTCACCATTTTTTAAAATGCCGACCACGCCTGTTTTGGCTATTCCCGTTTTAACGTCAAAACCTAGTGACTTAAGCTCTTTGGCAACAATTGCTGAAGTACGCGTTTCCATAAACCCAAGTTCAGGGTGTTCATGAATGTCTTTATAGACCTTGCTTAACCATTCTGTTTGCCTATCAATAATGGTTAACGCTTTTTGCGAAACCGCCGGCAAAGTTGTTGGACTTGCTTCAGCATGAAGGAGAGTTCCATAACCTGCAATGAAAGTCGACAAACCTAAAAATATACCGTTTTTGATCATTTTATTCATGTAATTAAAACCTTATAAATGACTGATTTAATTTTAAAATTTATATCCAATTTTTAAGCCATAGCTGACTGAGTGGTTATCCTTAAACTCACCTACATAATAGTCACTACCCGCCTGTGCGCCAAGCTGAGCTTTTGCATCGCCTAACCAAAAATATTTAATACCACCAGAAATAAAGTATTGCGATGTCGGGCTATATTGAGCACCCACGCCCAAGTTGTAATATCCCTTGCTTGGGCCACCCGTTGAGACTTTATCACCTGCTCCCGAGTCCCATCCAACCGACACAGAGCCTAACCATTTAGGTGAAAAGCGTTGTCCAACCCCCAAATTTAAAGACCATTGGTCGTCATAATAACGAACCAAATTAAAACCTTCTGGACGGCTTGGCGTTGATAGTACGCCAACAACTTTTGAGATCTCACCAAAGCGATAAGGTTGCAAAGCAAGATCACTCCAATTTACCCAGCGTAAACCACCAAACAGTAACGTTCCCTGACGAAGTCCGGTCTGGAACTCTAAATTCACTGAATCAGGAGATTTAAATTTTGTTGTACCTGTATCTTCTTGTTCTGGCAAATTGGCAATAATCTGGTTTAAGTAAGCTTTCTTTTGTGGAGTCATCTGACCAATAGAAATCATGTAGTCTAGATGCTGATTAACTAAATCACGACCTTGTTGAGTGCTTAACATCTCAATGAGTGGGGCATTTTCAGTCGCGTTTAGTTTGTGAGTAATGGCTGAACGGTAGGTTAATGAGACTTTCACAGCTTTTTCCGGAATCTGGTAGGCAAGCCCTGCTAACCATCCCAAGTCACCTACAGTTTTGGTGTGAAAGTCATAGCCGTTGTAAAGACTAAATACATTACCTCTTAATTCAACCTGACTTTTAAAGGTTTGATAGACTGGCCCCGCATAAAGATTCCAGTTCTTTGTGGGTTGATATCCCAAAATAAAGCTTAAATTTTGTATATCAAATTCTGATTTTGCATTTCCTGTAGGAGCCTGACCAGAAGTAGCATTGGCAAGTCCTGCTGTTGTAATGCTGGGTAACATAACCGTGTCTTTTGGCGTTGCGACAAAGCCATTTAGGCCTGAATATTCTGTGTCGGCACCAAATGGTTGATCGTAAAGCAAGCCAAATGAATACTGCGGTGCTAACTGTAATTTTAAAGCTGCGGTAGGTCGATAATCGGTGTTGGCTATATCTGAAATTGAATGATGTGACGGGTTTGTGCCCGACTCTACACCACTTAAATCGGCATCTGTGATTCCTAAACTTGCTTCAAAATAGTTACCCGGTTGTAAAAATGCCGCTACAGACTGCCCTGTTTTATCAAATGCAGCCGCATGTAAGGTGCTTGTGCAAATTGAAGTTATTCCTAAGATCAATATTTTTTTATTCACAACAAAATTCATGGATCCATCCTGGATATTTTTTATTTTGATTCCTAACTTTATGTAGATTTGAATGCTTCTGCTTAGCTCCAAACGCCAATGATTTGACCGTAGATGCCATATTGAAAAGTTATGGTTTGTATAACGGTAAGCACAACAAAGTTCTTATATTAAAAAAGCTCTTACTTTTTAGATTTAAAAAACAATTGCAGACTGTATTGATAAAAAAAGCGTGTAGTGAGAATGACGAAAATTAATCTTGAGAGTTGAAAGGAAACGACGATGGGTACTGCGAGTCCGAGAGCTTTAGCCATCAGTGACATTTCTGCGATGCCTCCAGGTGAAAGGCCTAAAATCAAGATTTGTTTTTCTGTATGACTTAAATTAACCAGTAATAAAGCAACGCTGATCGATAACGCTAAAGCCAGTAAATTGAATATCAGTGTGATTCCAATAAATTTTTTATTTTTCCTTAAAAAGCTAAATGGAAATTTGCTGCCTAATGACCAGCCAATACAGACTTGACCAAAGGCAGTAAACCATTCAGGCAATTTCATCTGAAGTATTCCACAAAATGACAATAACCCAATAATGGCGAGTGGCCCCAAAATCCAAGCATTCAAAAGATTAAAAAATTGAAAAACCTGACCAACAAACAGAGCCAGACAAAACAGTAAGACGACTTGAAAAAAGCTAAATTGATCCGATACTGGTATCTTTAAACCAGTCCATTGAACATGAAAATAAAGCTCCATAAAAATTGGAACCAGCACAACCAAAATCACAATTCTCAAACTATGGGCAGCAACGACTTTATCGACTTGAGCTTGATATCGTTCTGCAATATTCACCATTTCACTGGCGCTACCAATCGCAGAAGAAAACCATGCAGTTGCCCAATCCAAGGCATTAACTCGATATTGCAATCCAGCCAGCAAAGTACCCAACACAAGTGACCATGCCAAACCTATGAGAATAAAACCCCAATATGCTGCCACTGCCTGTACCAAAGCTGGTGAAAAGTATAGGCCTAAAGCCATACCAATAATGACCTGCCCTATGCGTCGCCACTGGGGATCACAGGCAAGTGGATGACCAACACTACCGAACAATAAGGCCGTCAATAAAGGTCCAAGCAACCAAGGCAAGGGAATATGCAAATATTTGGCAATTAAAGCTCCGACCAGAGCAATTGCTAATCCTTTGAGATTTGAGCTTATTTTTTCCATAATTCAGAGCAATAATAGCCAACCAATGCTGGCTATTATTGCTGTCCTTTTAAGCTTGTTGCTTTTTGATAAACAAGTATTTACGAACGATTGGCAAGATCAATAATAATCCTGACATGATCCAAAGTCCTATACTAATGTTACTGCTCCATAAGACATCAAGTTCCCCTTGAGAAATTGAAAGTGCACGGCGCAGATTCGATTCCATTAATTCGCCAAGTACAAAACCTAAGATTAATGGAGCTAAAGGAAAATCAAATTTTCTAAGAATATATCCACACACACCCAAGCCCATACAGAGCAGCAAGTCAAAGATATTGCTATGAATAGCATACACACCCACAAAACTCACGCTTGCGATGATCGGGATCAAAATATAATTAGGAATACTCAACATGCGGGCAAAGAAGCCTACCAATGGCAAGTTTAATACCAACAGAATGATATTACCCACCATAAGCGATGCAATCAGTGACCATACCAGTACAGGTTGCTGAACAAATAACTGTGGACCTGGTGCAATGTTATACATAAGCAACGCGCCCATCATGACCGCAGTCGTTCCCGAACCTGGCACGCCTAATGTCAGCATGGGTACAAATGAACCACAAGCCGCTGCGTTATTCGCACTTTCTGGTGCAGCAAGCCCACGTAAGTCACCTTTACCAAACTTGCTACTATCCTTTGCCATTTTTCGCTCAGTGGTATATGCCATCGCACTTGCAACGGTTGCACCTGCTCCTGGAAGAATACCTAAGAAGAAACCAATCACTGAACTGCGAATAATAGCAACCAACGAGAAAAAGAACTCTTTAAGATTAAAAAGAGAACGCTTTCCTTGTTTTAAGGCAACTTGACCAATTGTCGTGCGTTCGAGCATTAATAGGATTTCGCTTACACTAAATAAGCCAATAACCAAAGTAGTGAAAGCAATTCCGTCACTTAAACCCACACTGTTAAAGGTAAAGCGATATACACCTGTAATTGCATCCATTCCCACAGTTGAAAGTGCTAGGCCCATGAGTGCCATAATTAAGGTTTTAAAAGGCTGCGTACTGACCAGACCAGTTAAACAAACAATTGCAAAGACCATCAAAGCAAAATATTCAGCAGGACCAAATGCAATTGCCCATTTCGCCAATATAGGAGCAAACAATACAATCCCAATAAAGGCAACCGTACTTCCAACAAAGGAACTGACCGATGATAAAGACAATGCGATTCCTGCTTTTCCTTGCTGTGCCAATGGATAACCATCTAAGGTGGTCATAATGGCTCCAGCATCTCCGGGTACGTTTAACAGAATCGCTGAAATACGTCCGCCATATTCACAGCCCAAATAAACCGCTGCCAATAAAATCAAGGCACTATCTACAGGTAAACCCAAGGCATAAGCAAACGGCAATAAAATTGCCACCCCATTAATTGGACCTAAACCCGGTAATAAGCCAACAATCGTTCCAATAAATGCGCCAATCAAAGCAATTAAAAGATTCTGCGGCTGCAAGGCAACCTCAAACCCCATCATTAAAAAACTTAATACATCCATATCGGGTCATCCTTAACCAAAAAATCCAAGTGGTAATGGCACATCCAAGAAACGGTCAAACATATAGTAGGTACTCATGCTAAGTACTAAACCTGTCACCAAAACCGGTATGGTTTTGCCATGGAAAAGTTTGCCCACTGCAATGGTCATCAACAGGGTTGCAACAATAAAGCCGAGCCATTCAAAAACTAATGCATATAGCGTTAAAGCCACCGCGCACAACGCTAACTTAACGATTAAATGTTTTGTCCATCCCAACTCAACGGGTTCAAACATAATGGCTGGTCGAATAGTGAGATACGCTGCACTCGCTGTAATTAAGCCCATTAATAAAATAGGAAAAGCTTTAGGGCCCACTGGGTCGTAGGAAATTGGGGCTTCAAAATTGCTCGCATAAATCAACAAAAATAACCCGCAAACCGTAATAATGGCGGTAAGAATCCGTTCAGATTTCATCATCTATCCTCAGAAAAAAACTGAGCTGAAAAATAGCTTCTCAACCCAGTCGATTTGTTATTGTGATAATTTATATTCTTGCGATAACTGCCGCATTTCCGCGGTCTGTTTATAAACATAAGCTGTGAGTTCTTCACCTGTCAGCTGAAATGGGAGTAGATCCTGATTTTCACGGACTGCATCAAATTTCTGGTTAGCCATCATTTTATCGAAGGCATTTTTCCACCAACCATAGGCTTCATCACTGACCTTTGGTCCCATATAGAAACCACGGATGACTGGCCACTCAATGTCATAGCCTTGCTCTTTTGCAGTAGGTAATTTTGAGAACTTCCCATCTAATCGCTTGTTAGCAAAAACTGCTAAAACTCGAATATCACCAGACTCTAGGTATGAACTGACTTCACTGATATTACCTACCCCAACTTGAATATGCTGCCCCAGTAATGAAGTCAGCACTTCCCCACCGCCTTCAAGTGCAACAAATCTTAAATCGGCAGGACTAATACCTGCTGTTTTTGCCAACATTGCTGTTTGCATCCAGTCTTGACCACCTACACTTCCTGCACCACCAAAGCTAAGTGCTTTTGGGTTTTCTCGGAGTGCTTTCATCAAGTCATCGAGATTTTTCAATGGTGAGTCTTTATGTACCGAAACCAAACCATAATCGACGGCGACCCCAGACAACCATTTCACATCTTTTTCAGTGAAGTGTCCGAATTTTCCTTGTGCTAAGTTCAAGAGTGAACCAGTGGAAAATGCAACCACGGCATTATTATTCGCAGGATCACTGTTTACGATTTTGTTATAGGCTACGGCACCTACCCCACCCGGCATATAGGTTACACGTATTGGATCTTTGAGCTGGTCTGTTTGTTTAAAGCCAGATTGAATCAATTTACAGGTCATATCAAACCCACCACCCGGCTTGGCTGGTGCTATACATTCTGGGCGTTTTGGCTGCCCCGCCTCTTTAGAAGCATTTCCTGAACCACACCCAGCTATTGTCACACTGACGCATGTTAATGCGAGTAAAGTTAAATTTTTCATGTTACATACATCCTTATAACGTTTTGCTCTATTCATATTTTGATTTTTACCAATCTCCATAATCGACCTCCTTGGCACGATCATGCTTATTGGTTTTTAGTTTTGGTCTTATGTTTTGAAATGCGCTTTTTTACAGCGAATTTCAGTAATGCAGCGTTACTATAAAAATTACGAATCAATCGACTGAAAGAAATAGCTAAGTAGAGGGAAAGTTAGGACAATCACCAGATCTATAATGAGAATTAAAACCTTTGCAGAAATATCTAAAAATGCTTCGGTTAAATAATACTGATGAATAACAACAAGATAGTAAAAAATAATCCATTGTGTTGTCTTTTGCATATCCATGCTATGGGTAACGTTAATATTTAAATAAATAAACCTGTTTACCCAATCTTCCCTTCTGATCAAATGAGCTACATACTCATATATTTTTCCAATAGTTATTTAATCAGTTACTCTTCTTCATCATTTGAAAATCCATCATATTTTTTAATGCATCATGCATTTAATGTGCTCCTTTTTTCATTTGAAAAGATTAAAGCACAGATCAAGAAAACATCGTGATACCAATAAATTAAAGGGGGCATTAGTAAAATTAAATAGGTTAAAATTCTAAGAAAAGGGAATGTGAAAGACTGAAAATCTAGCGGTAAATTTATCGTAATAATAAATAAAAGTTAGAGAATAAATTTTAATATTAAAGTTGAAAAAGATCGTTTTATTGTTTTTAGAATATCAAATTAAAGATCTTTTTTATGGATTGCTGTTAATATTAAAGTGCATGATAGATTTCCCAATCCTTCATATCTGTACAAATTAAATCAAGGATGATGAGCGAACACATTTATTATGGAAATCAAACAAATAAAATATTTTTTAACTGTGGTTGAAGCAGGTAGTATTGGTAAAGCTGCCCAAAAACTTGATGTGGGCGCTTCAGCAATTAGCCAGCAAATTAGTAAATTAGAACAAGAGCTAAGCATTCGCCTATTACAGCGTAATGCCTTTGGTGTCACTCCTACTCCCGCAGGTCTCGCCTTTTTAAAACATTCTCAACTTATTTTACGTCAAGTGAACTTCGCGGTAGATGCTGCCCATTCTGCACGACTATCTGGACATGTCAGCCTTGGCTTTCCACCGACCATTACGGCTTTGATTGGTATCCCTTTAATGAAACTAATGTCTGAACGTTACCCAGACATTCGTTTAGAGATTGTGGAAACGCTATCAGGCAATCTAATTCAATCCATTAACTCGCGTCAGCTCGATATCGCAATTATTTTTACCAATGAAATTGATAAACAGTGGTCGATTCAACCTTTGGTACGCGAGCAAATGTATTTAATGGCACGCAAGGAAGTGCTAGAAAAATATGGTCTTGCCGATTGCATCAAAAGTGGTGTCATTCAGTCTCAACAAATTGGAGACCTTCCTTTAGTACTGCCACGTCAGCGCCATAGTCTAAGAAAGTTGCTTGAGCACAAGATTGGTCAGCTTAATGTCGTCTATGAAATTGATGGCCTACACTTACTCATGGACAGTCTAATTCACCTCGACCTTGCCAGCGTCCGCCCAGGTAGCGCTTGTCTGCAAGAGTACAAACATAAGCTTCAATTACTCAAGTTAGTAGACCCTGAAGTTGAACGAATCAATTACTTGGTAAGCCTTGCCGAAGAAGAATTATCACCTGCTGCACTTGCCGCAAAGTCAGCCATTAAGGCTTGCGTGAAAGATTTGATTCAAAACCAGATTTGGCCATGTTCTGAAATTATTTTATAAAGAGTCATTAATTTTATTAAATACCTAATTAATTTTGCCCTCTCACTCCCTCCTGCTTTTTGAGATTACATTTTCGTCCGAATGATAAGTGGTTTTCCGCTTATCGAAATATAGATGTGTAGTTTGAACTGGAAACAAGGCATCACATTTTCTGCAAAGGACCTCGCTAAATCTCATCTCTAACCCATTTGCTCTTTAGATTTATTGATTGAATCAATTTAGGTCCAGCCTCGAAAATCGTGAATGTTTCCATTTTGTCAGGCCAAGGAGGTCTCCAATGGATGTCGTGAATAACCGTAGGGCTACTTTTAAAAAAATATTAAATGTAACAAGTGGCAACTTTTTAGAGCAGTACGACTTTTTTCTTTTTGGTTTCTATGCCACTTATATCGCGGCAAAATTTTTCCACTCTGAAAATGAATATGTCTCTTTAATGATGACATTTACCGTATTTGCTGCGGGTTTTCTTATGCGTCCTCTCGGCGCTATTTTCTTGGGCGCTTATGTCGACAGAGTTGGTCGACGCAAAGGTCTCATTGTTACTTTAAGCCTTATGGCCATCGGAACCATCTTAATTACCTTTGTACCGGGTTATGAAACCATAGGTATTATTGCGCCGATTTTGGTGGTCATTGGACGTCTATTACAAGGCTTTTCGGCAGGTGTTGAATCTGGCGGTGTGTCGATTTATCTCGCAGAGATTGCAACGGATAAAAATCGTGGATTTATCACAAGCTGGCAGTCTGGCAGCCAACAAGTTGCTGTTGTGTTTGCTGCATTACTTGGCTACTGGCTCAACACCATCTTAACTACTGCTCAAGTGGGTGAATGGGGTTGGCGTATTCCGTTCTTAATCGGTTGTTTGATTATTCCTTTAATCTTCTTGTTCCGTCGTACTTTAGAGGAAACTGAAGACTTTAAATCGCAAAAGACTCATCCTTCAACAAAAGAAATTTTCAGCACACTGGCAAGCAACTGGCGCATCGTCCTTGCAGGCATGATGATGAGTGCCATGACCACAACCACGTTCTATTTCATTACGGTTTACACCACAGTATATGCAAAACGTACTTTAGAAATGTCAGTAACAGATAGCCTTTTAGCAACCGTGTTTGTTGGTTTGTCTAATTTCTTCTGGTTACCAATGGGTGGTTTGCTTTCAGACAAAATTGGCCGCCGTCCAGTACTAGTCGGCATTACCACACTTGCTCTCTTTACAAGTTATCCGGTTTTAAGTTGGTTAGTGAGTAACATTAGCTTCTCGAACCTTCTAATTACGCTTGCTTACTTCTCGTTCTTCTTTGGTATGTACAACGGAACCATGGTCGCAACCCTTGCAGAAGTGATGCCGAAACGTGTACGTACAGTTGGTTTCTCTTTAGCGTTTAGCCTTGCAGCCGCTATTTTTGGTGGTATGACCCCAATGGCTTGTACCTTCCTTGTCGAAAACACAGGCAACCCAAGTACCCCTGCTTTCTGGCTCATGCTTGCTGCAGTTTGTAGCCTTATTTCAAGCTTGTATCTATGCCGCGGTTCTAAACAGAAAAATACTGACGCGATTGCTGAACCTGCAAAAATTAGCGCTTAAAACAACAACGACTTAACCTGAAATTTTAATGAACAGTACGGTGGATCTTAAATCTCCGTACTGTATTCTCCTGTCATTAAAGCGAGATACTATGAAAAAGTCCCCTATCTTCATGACCATTTGCCTAGCTGGTGCTGGCTTAGGCTCAACTCTTGCTAACGCAGATACTATCGAAGTGATTAGCTCTGGTGGTTTTTATTCATCTATGGAAAAACTCATTCCATTATTTGAAAAACAAACAGGCCATACCGTGCATCTCTCATCTGGTTCATCAATGGGTGCATCACCAACTGCAATTCCAAATCGACTCGATCGTGGTGAACGTTTTGACGTGGTGGTCTTGGCTGCTCCTGAACTCAACAAGCTCGCAGAAAAGGGTTATGTAGAACCCAATTCACAAAGTCCTTTAGTCAATTCAAGCATCGGCATGGCTGTGCCTAAAGGTGCACCAAAGCCAGATATTAGTTCTGCAGAAAAATTTGAAAAAGTTTTATTAAATGCCAAGCACATCGGCTATTCAGCAAGTGCGAGCGGTACGCATCTTGAAAAAGATGTTTTCCCAAGCTTCCCGCCTGTCGAGTACAAAGTAATTTCGAGTAAGGCAGAAAAAGTGGTAGGTGACCGCGTTGCAAAACGTATCGCCGAAGGCCAGTTTGATATTGGTTTCCAGCAAATTAGCGAAATCAAACCTTTTACAGGCAAATATGGTCAAGTTGAATTAGTCGGCCCAATCCCTGCACCGTATCAAAAAGTGACTGTATTTGCGGCAGGCATTGGTAAAAACTCGGAACATGCAAAAGTCGCAAAAGAGTTAATTAAATTTGTGAAATCGCCACTAGCAACACAAATTATTGAAGAACAGGGTCTTGAGCAGGTTAAACAATAAAAGCTCTAAAAGGCAACGTCTTGAGGTGATGTTGCCTTTTCTCTTTTAGTGGTTTACTCAAAGCAATAGAACAAAAAACCAGTGTAGAATTAATCCATAAAGGTTAATGTAGTATTTACCGTGGAACTCAAACAATTAAAGTATTTTATTGCAGTGATCGAGTCAGGAAGCTTGGGTAAAGCTGCAAAAAATCTCGATATTGGAACTTCTGCATTAAGCCAGCAAATCTCAAAATTAGAAAGCGAGCTTTCTATTCGCCTTTTACAACGTACCGCTTTGGGTACGGTTCCCACCCCTGCGGGTTTAGCTTTTTTTCAACAAGTGCAACTGGCGCTTAGACACCTAGACCATGCCGTAGACTCTGCGCATTCCTCACGTTTAAGTGGTCACGTCACCGTCGGTTTTTCACCGAGTGTTGCAGCTGTTATTGGCACGCACTTTTTAAAACTCATGAGAAATCGTTATCCCGATATTAAAGTCCGTTTAATCGAAGGTTTATCGGGTGACCTCAAAGCCTTGGTTAATGCAAGGCAGCTCGATGTTGCCATCATCTTTAGTGATGATGTCGACCCACAGTGGGCCATACAGCCTTTAGTTAAAGAACAGATGTTTTTAATCTCGCCTAAAGATGTGCTGAGTCAGTACGGGCTTGAAAGCTGTATCGACACTCAGACCATTACTCATTCACAGCTTAAAGAACTCCCTCTGATTTTACCAAGTCAACGACATGGACTGCGTTTATTGCTCGAACAGAAAATTCATCAGCTTAAAGTGGCTTATGAAATTGATGGACTGCACTTATTAATGGAAAGCATTAGCCAACTGGAAATGGCAACCATTCAACCTGCGGGTGCATCATTAAACTCAAGGCAAGACCTATGTTTACTGCGCGTTGTAGAACCTGCCATTGAACGCATTAACTATTTAATTAGTCTCTCTGAAGAAGAAATCTCACCTGCTACTTTAGCCACGAAAGTAGTGATTCGCGCCTGTGTGACCAACCTGATTAATGAAAAGCGCTGGCCCGGTGCGGAACTCATAAATACTTAAGCACTTAGTGTTTATTTTTAATAAACACCCATTCAAGCTTAGCCTCTCACTTCACCTTTCCTTTTAAAGCTACATTAGCCCTAGCTGAGAAAGGGAGAAATCCATGCATGATGTGATTGTAATTGGTGGTGGGAATGCCGCACTGTGTGCCGCACTCACAGCAAAAGAAAGTGGCGCTTCTGTACTGGTAATAGAAGCAGCACCTAAAGAGTGGCGTGGTGGTAACTCACAACACACTCGTAACCTTCGCTGCATGCATGATGCCCCTCAAGATGTATTAGTCGATGCCTATCCCGAGGAAGAATATTGGCAAGACTTACTTAAAGTGACTGCTGGAAAAACCAATGAGCACTTAGCTCGTCTAGTGATTCGTAGCACGGCCACCTGCCGCGACTGGATGCGTAAACATGGTGTGAATTTTCAGCCACCACTATCGGGTGCTTTGCATGTTGCACGTACCAATGCATTTTTTATGGGTGGTGGTAAAGCCCTCATTAATGCGTACTACCGGAGTGCCCAAGAACTTGGTATTGAAATTTTATACAACACAAAAATTAAAGATCTAAAGTTAAATCAAGGGCATTTTGAAGCTGCAATTGCGGAAGATGGCCGTGTATTTAAAGCAAAAAGCTGTGTATTGGCCGCAGGCGGTTTTGAGTCAAATTTGGAGTGGTTAAGAGAAGCATGGGGACAAAATGAAAACGGCGAATGGCCTGCCGATAATTTCATTATCCGTGGAACCCGCTTTAATCAAGGCAACTTGCTTAAATTTATGATAGACCAAGGCGCCGATATTATTGGTGATCCATCACAATCACATTGCGTAGCCGTAGATGCAAGAGCACCGTTATATGATGGTGGTATTTGTACTCGCATTGACTGCGTTTCCTTGGGAATTGTGGTCAATAACAAAGCTGAACGTTTTTACGATGAAGGTGAAGACTTCTGGCCAAAACGTTATGCGATTTGGGGCCGCCTTGTAGCTAAACAACCTCAGCAAATTGCCTATTCGATTATTGATTCAAAAGCCATTGGTCGCTTTATGCCACCTGTGTTTGCAGGTGTAAAAGCAAATAGCATTCAAGAACTGGCCGAAAAAATCGGACTAGATGCAAAAACCTTATGCCATACCGTAGAAGAATTTAACCAAGCCTGTGTACAAGGCACCTTTAACCACACGGTTTTAGATGACTGCACCACCGAAAATATTGTTCCCAACAAAACCCACTGGGCTGTTCCTCTCGATCAACCACCCTTCTATGCCTATGCCCTTAAACCCGGCATTACCTTTACCTATTTAGGTTTAAAAGTCGAAGACGATGCTGCTGTGCGTTTTAACAATAAGCCAAGCCGCAACCTGTTTGTCGCAGGTGAAATGATGGCAGGTAACGTACTTGGTCAGGGTTATACCGCGGGCGTTGGTATGTCGATTGGCACGACATTTGGGCGAATTGCCGGAAAAAATGCCGCCCACTATGCACTTTCACAAGGAGTTGAACATGAATGCTAATAGCAAAGCCCTAATTCCAGTTGTTCAGCTCTCTGACCATGAGCAAGAAGTTCAAAGAGCCCTACAGATTTGTAATGCTTGTCGCTACTGTGAGTCATTTTGCGCTGTATTTGCGGCCATGACCAAACGCCTTGAGTTTAACCAAGCCGATATTCATTACCTAGCAAACCTGTGCCATAACTGTGGTGCGTGTTTACATGCTTGCCAGTATGCCCCACCTCATGAGTTTGGGGTAAACATTCCTAAAGCGATGGCACAAGTACGTTTAGAAACTTATCAAGAATTTGCGACCCCTCAGCCTTTAGGTCGACTTTATAAGTCTGTAGGTATTCCTTTTGTCTCGGCTTTAACACTTATTTTCTTTTTTTGCATGTTAGCTGTGGTGTGGTACAAAGGCACTGACTTATTTGCAGGCTACCAAGGTAATTTCTATGCGATTTTCCCGCATAACTTTTTAGCACTATTGTTTGGAGCGACCTTTACAGTTGCGATTGTTTTACTCGGTATTGGAATTAGCAAATTCTGGCGACAAACCTCTAAAGTCATTTATGGCAAAGTTGAGAAACCCGATCTGGTTCAAGCCACTCAAAATGTATTAACACTTAAATATTTAGATGGCGGTCATGGTAAAGGCTGTAATGAGCAAGATGACCGTTACACACAAATCCGCCGTGTGTTCCATCACCTAACTTTTTATGGCTTTATGCTCTGCTTTGCAGCTACAGGTGTAGCGACTTTATATCACTATTTTCTTGACCTACATGCACCTTATCCTTACCTAAGCTTGCCTGTGATTTTAGGCACTTTAGGTGGAATTGGCTTAGTTGTCGGGCCTGCTGGCTTACTCTATTTAAATCTTAAACGTCATCCGTTGCATGGTGACCGTGAGCAAAAACCTGTAGATCGAGGCTTTATTTTCCTTCTACTTATCGTTAGTGCTTCAGGGCTAGCACTTATGGCATTTCGCAATACCCCTTACATGGCACTTTTACTGATTTTCCATTTAGCCACTGTCATGACTTTCTTTATTACCATGCCATTTGGTAAGTTCGCACACGGTTTTTACCGCAGTGCTTCTTTACTCAAATTTGCCATCGAAGAACGTATTTCCAAGAAATCATAATTTCATTCAAAAGTATTCACTATCTTGGCGTAGTGAATACTTTCATTATTTTAAGCTCAAAACACTTCATGCCATCCCTACTTTTTACTGTTTAAAATTCCCAAGCCATACATTGGCCACTTCGTACTTGCTTTAATATTATTAATGAGCATCGCCACTAAAACTAAAGACACTGCACCAACCAAAACAGGGAAAATTAAGAAACTCCACTCGTAATGTATGCTGCTTGCGGTGAGCAAAATAACCAAAGGATTAGCTCCAGCAGGTGGATGAACGCATTTAAAAATCTGCATGAGTGCAATAGCGCAGCCCACTGATAACGCAATTGTAAAAATAGAAACACCGACAAATTTTAGAAAAAACAAACCCACAAAAGCCGAGATAAGATGCCCAAATATAATATTTCTCGGCTGTGCCAAAGGTGACTGCGACACGGTATAGAGCAATACACAGGTCGCACCAAACGGCGCCATGATAAAGATATTGTGTGTGAGTTTACTCAACCACAGAAGTATAAAAATACTGACTGTCCCCCCAACAAGGCTTCTTAAAACATCAATTTTAGTGGGCGATGGAGCCAGTTTTTCTTTGCCATAAAAAATCGAGAACATGGTTTTATTCCTTAAACAGACATTGCTTTTTAAAAAGCATATAGATAAAATTTCAAATAGTACAGATCTGTACTATTTTATTTTTTGGAAAAGTTTTATGTCAAAATCTGCCTTAAAAATATTAGATACAGCCGAGAAGTTATTTAACGAAAATAGTTTTGTCGGGGTTGGTGTCGATCTGATTCGCGATGAATCTGGCTGCTCAAAAACCACGATGTACACGTACTATAAAAATAAAAATCAACTGGTTAAGTCTGTGCTCGTTGCACGTGATGAACGGTTTAAGCAAAGCCTTTTGGGCTATGTGGGAGATGCAACAGGGTTAGAGGCCATCAATAAAATTCTGGATTGGCACACTAACTGGTTTAGACAAGATTTTTTTAAGGGCTGTTTATTTGTAAGAGCTGTCGCTGAATCTAACCAAGATGATCAAGACATTATTTCTATTTCTAAAGCCCATAAACAATGGATTAAAGTATTGATTGCACAAAACTGCAATATACCCAATGGTGAAGCTTTATCTGAGCTGATCTATACAGTGATTGAAGGCTTAATTAGCCGCTTTTTAGTCGATGGTTTCGATGAAATACTTGCGATAAACATGAAAAATTCTATTAATCAATTATTTAATATTCATCAACATTAGCATGAGAACTTAAAATGGAAGTGGACCATATTTTTATTTGTGTACAATCAGGCGCTCCCGAAGCTGAAACTTTAAAAAAATTCGGTCTAACAGAAGGTTCATCCAATAAGCACCCAGGTCAAGGTACCGAAAACAGACGATTTTTCTTTAAAAACATTTTTATCGAGTTAATCTTTTTAAATAATCCAGAAGAAGCCTCAAGCGATCTCACCAAACCAACTCTGCTTTTTGAACGACTGAGTGCTCAAGATAATATCCCGTCCCCTTTTGGTATTTGCTTTAGACCTAAAGATAAAGATGATAACGGCGCAAAATTTCCTAATTGGGTTTACAAGCCAAGCTATTTACCAGCCAGCTTAGAAGTAAATGTTGCCAAAGACTCTGTTGTATCTGAGCCAATGTGGTTCTTTCTCTCATTTGCTTCACGACCAGACCTTGCTGCGAAAGAAAAACAACAACCACTTGTGCATAGCAAAGATTTATCAGAAATCACCTCAATTAAGGTTTCTATTCCAAACCTCGAACAGCACCCTACTTCGTTACTGTTCAATACGCTTGATGATTTTGAAGTGACTGATGGATCGGAGCATTTAATGGAAATTAGTTTTGATCATGAACATCAAGGAATAATTCATGATTTCAGACCAGAGCTGCCGCTTATTTTTAAATATTAAAACGCTTAGTTTCTAATAAAAACTGTGATTTATTGCAAATCACAGTTTTTATTTAAATTGAATCACATTAAAAATGATAATAGCTTAAGCAATTTTTCCATCAATAATGCCTTTCTCTTTTAACGCAGCTAGCTCTTCTGCTGTTTTAAATCTCGATAAGATTTGAGCCGTATGTTCACCCAACTCTGGCGGTGCATGATGATATTCAACTGGAGTATCAGACAACTTGATTGGTGAGCCAATCGTTTGGAAGTTTTCATTTAAACGATGAGGAATATTGACCAACAAATTGCGATGTACAATTTGTGGTTCAGCCAAGGCATCTTCAATAGAGTTGATAACACCTACGGGTACTTTTAAAGCATGAATCATCTCAACCCATTCTTTAGCAGTTTTTTGCAAAAAGTGCTCCGATAATAAAGGAATCAGTTCATTTCGATATTTGACACGGTCTTGGTTGCGCACAAAATTTTCATTTTCGAGTAGCTCTTGATAACCAATTGCAATACACAAATCTTTAAACTGTTTATCGTTACCACAAGCAATAATAAATTCTTTATCTTTGGCCTTAAAAGTTTGATACGGCACAATACTTGGGTGTTGATTACCCATGCGCTGTGGGGCTTTACCAGAAGCTAAATAGTTCATTCCCTGATTTGCCAGTGCCGCGACCTGCACATCAAGGAGTGACATATCAATATATTGACCGCGTCCAGTGTGTGAGCGTGCAATCAAGGCCGCTTGAATCGCAATCGTGGAATACAAACCCGTTTGAATATCTACCACAGCCACACCAACCTTTTGTGCACCACCGCCTGCCACATCATCAGGCTCGCCAGTAATACTCATTAAGCCAGACATACCCTGAATAATAAAATCATAGCCAGGCTCTTGTGCACGTGGGCCATCTTGTCCAAAACCCGTAATCGAGCAATAAATAATATTTGGGTTCAACGCACTTAAGGAAGCATAGTCCAAACCATATTTAGCCAAAGACCCTGTCTTATAATTTTCAATCACGACATCAGCAGTCTTGGCAATTTCATAAATTAAAGTCTGACCTTCGGGTGTGGTAATGTCCACCGCAACTGAATATTTATTACGATTGGTACACTGGAAATAACCAGATTCACGGGTCATGTTTCCATCTTGATCGGGCATCCATGGTGGTCCCCACATGCGGGTGTCATCACCTACTCGAGGACGTTCAATTTTAATCACTTCTGCGCCAAGGTCTGCCAAGATTTGCCCGCACCATGGCCCCGCAAGTACACGACTTAAATCTAAAACCCGAATTCCTTGTAATGCACCCATAACGATACCCTTATCTTTTAGAAGGCACTCAACGCACCTTCTTTTCATTGTTTATGATTGTCTTTGTGGATCGTACTGACGATCTTTAATAAATAAGCCTGGCAATACACCCGCAACAAAATACGCAGCGCCCATCACAATAAAGGCCATGGTAAAAGTTCCACCCGATGCTAAGAAACCAATCGTGGCTGGTGCAATCGCTGCCCCAACACGACCAATGTTATAAGCACCGCCAATGGCTGTTCCGCGTACATCAGTTGAAAAACTTTCAGCCATATAAGTCGCATTTACACCATATGGAATGCCATATAAGAAGCCAAAAGTGATTAATAAATACAAAATATTGTCAGGCGTATTGAAGAAAATAATGATTGGCAAGAACACGGCGCTGGCTATTGTTCCAAACACAAAAACAGCACGGCGGTTAAATTTGTCAGCAAGATAACCCGCTAAAATTTTGCCTAGAATCATTGCAGTATATGAACCCACCATATAACTGGTTAAGTTTTTAAAGTTCATATGTACTTCTGTTTCTAAATAACTTGGCATCCAGTTGTTAATGCCGTAATAACCAAACTGTAAGAAAAATGCTGTGGTCATCCACAACAAAAACATTTTACGGTGCTTAAAGTTATTAAAGATTTGTTTGTAGATACTGCTACTTTTCGGCTTTTCAGCCACCACTCTTTCTTTAGGTTGTCTGTTGCCTTGTAAGCTTTCAATTTTGGTGAGCTGCCAAGATTTTGGCTCTGGCACAAAGCGTTGCAGGAAAATATTAACAAAAGCAGGCACTACGGTCAGGAAGAACAAAACACGCCAGCCATGATCTGGAATAATTGCACCAGCTAATAACGTCGCAGCAATATAACCTACGGTCTGACCCGTCTGTAATGTGCCCAAGACCGTTGTACGGTAAGTTGTCGGCACATATTCAGCCATTAAGGTATTACAAGCCATATAGAGTGCTCCGATTCCTAAAGCACCAATAAAACGTAGAGCCATAAATTGCTCGAAGCTTTGCGTAAAGCCTAACAAACAAGTCGCTACCGAAAAGAAGGTTACCGAGTTGGCAATCGTTCGTACACGGCCAAACTTGTCACATGCCCAACCACCCAAAATACCGCCAATACCCATACCTGCTAAAGAAGCACTGCCTAAGGCACCCGCTTGAAAGGTACTTAAACCAAACTCCGCCTTTAAACTGGTCAAGCTATAAGACAGCAGCATAATATCAATGCCATCGACCACCATCGCAAAATAGGCAAATAACAACGCCCATTTCCATGTATTTGGTCCAATCTTTTCATATGTTCCAAGGTTACTTGGAAATGTGGTTCTTAATTCTTTCGATATTACTTGAACGTCATTGTTCATATTTATTTCCTCATTTTCCCAAATGAGTCATCGGTAGCCTACTTATGTTTTCTGTATGACTTAATCTTCTATATTTTCACCATCTTATATTTAGTTTTAAGTACACAGAGGACATCTTCACATGAGTATCCTTACGATGAATCTTGTCATTTTCCATAAATTTTTGCGTAAAAATCCCTAAAGGTGCTCTCGAAAGAACACCTCTATCTTTAAAAAATGATTGAGTTAGTTACTAAATGCGGCAATGCCTGTTTGTGCACGACCTAAAATTAAGGCATGAACATCATGTGTACCTTCATAGGTATTTACGACTTCAAGATTGACCAAATGACGTGCCACACCAAACTCGTCACTAATGCCGTTTCCACCCATCATGTCACGTGCCATGCGGGCAATATCAAGTGCCTTTCCACAGTTATTACGCTTAATTAAAGATGTACCTTCAACGGATGCAATACCTTCATCTTTCATACGGCCAAAACGTAAAGCAGCCTGTAAACCCAAAGCAATTTCAGTTTGCATATCTGCCAGTTTCTTTTGAATCAACTGATTTGCAGCCAATGGACGACCAAATTGTTTACGGTCCATGGTGTATTGATGGGCTGTATGCCAACAGAACTCGGCAGCACCCATCGCACCCCATGCAATACCATAGCGGGCGCTATTTAGACAGGTAAATGGGCCTTTTAAACCTCGAACTTCAGGGAACGCATTTTCTTCAGGTACAAAAACGTTATCCATCACGATTTCACCCGTAATCGAGGCACGTAAACCGACCTTGCCATGAATGGCAGGCGCAGATAGGCCTTCCCAACCCTTTTCTAAAATAAAGCCGCGAATGTCACCCACATTACCTTCAGCAGAAACTTCTTTTGCCCAAACGACAAAT
This sequence comes from Acinetobacter sp. 809848, assembly GCF_000581275.1. Lineage (NCBI taxonomy): Bacteria > Pseudomonadati > Pseudomonadota > Gammaproteobacteria > Moraxellales > Moraxellaceae > Acinetobacter > Acinetobacter sp. 809848. The sequence continues at coordinate 24,024 of NZ_JEXG01000027.1, read as the reverse complement.
ACATCGGCAATTGGACTATTGGTAATCCACATTTTTGCGCCACTTAAACGATAACCACCGTCAACTTTTTTAGCACGAGTAATCATACTGCCCGGGTCTGAGCCATGATCAGGTTCAGTCAAACCAAAACAGCCAATGTATTCACCTGTGGCAAGTTTAGGTAAATACTTTTGCTTTTGCTCTTCAGTACCAAATTCATGAATCGGAACCATGACCAATGAGCTTTGCACGCTCGCCATAGAGCGGTAGCCCGAGTCGACATATTCAATTTCACGCGCAACCAAACCATAACTCACATAGTTCAAACCCGCGCCGCCATATTGCTCAGGAATGGTTGGGCCAAGTAAGCCAAGCTCTCCCATTTCACGGAAAATAGATGGATCTGTTGTTTCATGACGGAATTGTTCAAGTACACGGGGTTGCAAACGTTCTTGACAATAGGCATGAGCCGCATCACGAATCATGCGCTCATCTGGGCTAAGCTGTTGCTCAATTAAAAATGGGTCTTGCCAGTTAAATTGAACTTTTGCTTTTTTTGTTGTCACCATGTGATTCATCGCATCCTCTGCTTAATTTGAACTTCTTTATTTAACTCGATGTTATGCGTGAAAAATGCAGTAATCAAACGATAAATGTTCATGCAGATATGCGACTTACGCATATTTAAAATAAGACGTATTAAATTTAGATATTTAATTCATTGTATTTCATTAAAAATGGCTTATTTTTATACTAAACTTTGATATCTGCGTTTAGATCATATGCTGTTTTGAAATATGACGACAAATAAAAGGATTTATTTATGCGAAGAAGCATCCCTTCCATTCAGGGTCTAATTTGCTTTGAAAGTGCAGCAAAACATCTAAGTTATACCTATGCTGCGCAAGAGTTATGTATTACCCAAAGTGCAGTTTCTCGCCAAATTCAACAATTAGAAGATTTCTTAGGCGTTGAACTCTTTATACGTACTCGGCATGGTGTCGAACTCACCATTGCTGGTCAGCAGTATTTTAAAAGTATTAAGCCCTACTTATTAGGTTTAGAGAAATGTACAGCCGATGTGATTTCTCATAAGGGTTTAGGTGGAACATTAAAGTTAGGTGTGGTTCCTACCTTTGCAACGCGATGGTTATTACCCAAACTCCATCTTTTAAATCAAAAACACCCTGAAATTACGGTTCATTTAGAAACCAGTACTAAACCTTTTTTATTTAATGACAACATTTTTGATGCTGCGATTTTTGCAGGTACGCAACAGCAAATTGACCACTGGCCCGGCATACAAGCACATTATTTAATGGATGAAGAAATTGTACCTGTGTGCTCACCAAGACTAATCGAAAAGTATTTTCCAGATGCGGTGATGATTAATGAAAATACCTATGATTTAAGCCCAGAAGATTTATTAAAAATCCCTCTACTACAACAAACCACTCGACCTAGCATTTGGCAAGAATGGTTTCTCACTCATCAGATGCAACACCCGAAGCCTTTTGATGGACAACGCCATGAGTTATTTTCAATGCTTGCGGTTGCTGCCAGTCATGACATGGGAATGGCTCTAATTCCGCAAATGTTGATTGAGTCTGAACTACAAAAAAAGGAACTGGTGATTGTTTCCAATAAAAAATTAAAAGGTAGCCGAAAGTATTACCTTATTCATTCGAGCCAAGACATCTCACCGACTATTCAAAAATTTGTTGAGTGGATTTACCAAGAACTAGAACAACTAAAGAGCAATTCAAATTAGCTCAGCAGGTTTTATTTATGCTCAATATTACGATCTATAAAATAAAAAAGATTGTGATTTGATTAATCACAATCTTTTAGTTAAGTATAAATGACTTTGAAATTAATGACTCATTAATTGAATATCTGAACCACTACGCTTCGGGTCAATCAAAATTTTGGCATGTTGTTCAGGGTCACGTAACGCTTCAAATGCATTGGTAACTCCTTCTAAGCCAACAACACCCGTAATCAGTGGTGAACAGTTCACTTTACCTTCTGCAATCATGTGTAGCGCATCTCGAAACTCAAGCGGTGTATAGCCCAACACAAACTGAATTTCTAACTCTTTATTAATTGCAAGTGCGGGTTCGATTTTGTCACTTTGCATGCAGACGCCCACCCCAACAATTCGGGAAAATAAAGGCGCCCCTTCAATAATCTGCTGTAAAACACCCGGTACGCCCACACATTCAAAAATAACAGGACGTTTTGGCAGAGCACCCAATTTATCAATCATGCGCCATCCATGCCACCAAGGTAAGCGTGTCGCTTGCAACTTATCAAACAGTCCCATGCCCATGTTAATGGCATCAGAAACATTGCCAAGCAAACCAAACTCTTTCCAGTTGGCAAATGGTGATGTCTCTTTAGGGTCTACCACAATATCCGCACCACATTGCTCGGCAAGCTTACGACGGTTTGGAGAAAAGTCACTGGCAACTACAGTTTTAACACCAGCCGCTTTAAGCATTAATATGACACCTAACCCAACAGGACCACAACCAATCACAATCGCAGGTTCACTTGTTTTTACACGGCTACGGCGAACAGCATGCAATGCAACCGCCATAGGTTCAGTCATGGCAGCACTATCGGCATCTAGACCGTTGGGTACTTCAAACATCAAGCTCGATTGAGCCAATACTTGCTCGGCATAGCCACCCGAAGCATTTGGAGAAAGCCCTGTAGATAAATAACCATGCTGATCTACATTTAAAAGCGGCATTGCACAGACAAGTGTATCGGCTTTAAATTTATGACGTGTTTTTGGGCCGTAGTCTAAAACCTTGCCACAAAACTCATGTCCCAATACAAACGGATCTGTAGACTTGGCTAAACCATTAAACCCGACACGTGCAGCCAAATCATGCATGTGGTCGCAGTGGTGCTGCATATGTAAATCTGAACCACAGATCCCACATCGCACCACTTCCAATAAAACCTGCCCTTTTGCAGGCGTTAAGTTCGGTTGGTCTACCACTTGTAATTTTGCTTGATGACAAAGTACCGACTTCATTTGAGCGCTTCCTATTTCTTCTTTTTCATTTACTTGCCAGAAATAGATTTCTACAGATAAATTAATCGCTTTATCAGTTTGGTCTTTAGCAAGCCTTTATTCATCTTTACAACTAAAAAGCAAAATACCAATGACCATTCTTCAGCCAATCCACTCTTGAAGAGTCAACAAAAACAGGCTCAGCGAAATTAAAAACAATAAAAATCTTGGTGCTTGTATTTTACACAGACTGCGTTGTCTTCTTAGGCCAGAACAATGTCATCAAAATTAAAACTTATACAAATATAGTAAGTTCAAAAAACTCAACTCAACGCTTTTCACAAAAACATAGCAAATCCAAACTTTTATCAGCGCAACTAAACATGCATGATGAATTGATACGAACAGATAAGAAGAAATTTATGATTACTAAAACGCTTCCACTTACAGATATACACCGCCACCTTGATGGCAACATCCGCATTCAAACCATTTTAGACTTGGGGCAACAATACAATTTAGATTTACCTGCTTACGACATTGAATCTTTACGACCCCACGTACAAGTGATGGATAACCAACCAGACTTATTAAGTTTTTTATCTAAGCTCGATTGGGGTGTAAAAGTATTAGCGAGCCTAGATGCCTGCAAACGTATTGCTTTTGAAAACATGCAAGATGCAGCACAGCAAGGCCTAGACTATGTAGAGCTGCGTTTTTCCCCGGGTTATATGGGAATGCCACATCAACTCCCGCTCGAAGGTGTTGTTGAAGCTGTGATTGCTGGCGTAAAAGAGGGTAGTCAGGTGTACGGGGTAAAAGCGAATTTAATTGGCATTATGAGTCGTACTTTTGGTCAAGAAGCCTGCGAAAAAGAATTAAATGCCCTGCTTGCCCATAAAAATGATATTAAAGCGTTGGATCTCGCTGGAGATGAGCTTGGTTTTCCGGGCAATTTATTTATTGATCACTTTAAAAAAGCACGTGATGCAGGTTGGCACATTACCGTACATGCAGGCGAAGCTGCTGGCCCAGAAAGTATTTGGCAAGCCATTGTAGAATTAGGTGCAGAACGGATTGGACATGGTGTTAAAGCAGTTCAAGATTTAAAACTTCTAGATTATTTGGCTAAACACCAGATTGGGATTGAATCTTGCCTGACTTCGAACATTCAAACCAACACAGTGCCTTCTTTAGCAGAGCACCCATTAAAGACTTTTTTAGAACATGACGTACTTGCTACCATTAATACAGATGACCCTGCGGTAGAAGGCATTGAAATACAGCATGAATATTTAACTGCTGCCCCACTAGCAGGTTTAAGCCCTGAGCAAATTTATACAGCTCAAGAAAATGGTCTTAAAATCGCATTTTTATCAGAACAAGAAAAAGATGAGTTAAGGCAGAAATATCAATAACAGAGCTTATATAAATAAGTTCAAATATTGGATTGTATATGAATTAAAATTAAAATATATAAAAACAAAAAAATTCCTTCTACCTGTAAGACTAGAAGAAATTCTTTTCAATATTTGAGATATTTTCAAAGCTTGAACGCTTTTAAATATGGTCGGAGCAGTAGGATTCGAACCTACGACCCCCTGGTCCCAAACCAGGTGCACTACCAGGCTGTGCTATGCTCCGAAATTGGGGTGAATGACGGGATTCGAACCCGCGACAACTGGAATCACAATCCAGGGCTCTACCAACTGAGCTACATCCACCATCAAATAAGTTCTATGTACCAAGCTACCAAATGGCGCGCCTGACAGGATTCGAACCTGTGACCATCCGCTTAGAAGGCGGATGCTCTATCCAACTGAGCTACAGGCGCTTAACCGATGATGCTTATCATGCGATACTTCGCCGATCTTAAAATATTATTTTAAGTGGTCGGAGCAGTAGGATTCGAACCTACGACCCCCTGGTCCCAAACCAGGTGCACTACCAGGCTGTGCTATGCTCCGATCTATCTCAGCTTTTGCTGTATCGCACATCGTGCGGTACGGTGTGCATTCTAGGCGTGACGCCCTCAGACGTCAACACCTATTCTCAAAAAAAGTTAAAAATCCTTATCAAATGTATATTTAACAAGCATTTTGAGGTTTTTTAACGTTTTAACGATGCACTAAAGGCTAACATTCGATCTAAAGGCATTTTGGCACGTTCAGCAAGTGCTGGATCAACGTGTATTTCCTGATCACCTTTTTGTAAAACTTCTAAAATTCCGTCGAGTTCATTCATTGCCATCCACGGACAGTGGGCACATGAACGACAAGTTGCCCCCTCACCCGCTGTTGGCGCTTCAACTAAAATCTTATTGGGTACTGCTTGCTGCATTTTGTAGAAAATACCGCGGTCAGTTGCCACAATGAGTCTTTCGTTTGGTAAAGTCTGCGCAGCTTTAATGAGTTGAGAAGTACTACCTACCGCATCTGCAATTTCTACAACCGATTCTGGCGATTCTGGATGTACTAATACAGCAGCGTCTGGGTACAGTGCTTTCATGTTGGCAATGCCACGTGCACGGAATTCTTCATGCACAATACATGCCCCATCCCAAAGCAACATATCTGCACCAGTTTTCTTTTGGATATAGCGACCTAAGTGCTGATCTGGCGCCCAAATAATTTTTTCGCCTAAGCTGTCTAGATGTTCAACAATTTCAACAGCACAGCTCGAAGTCACAACCCAATCGGCACGTGCTTTAACAGCAGCCGATGTGTTGGCATAAACAACTACGGTATGGTCAGGGTGCTGATCACAAAATGCCGTGAACTCATCGACAGGACAGCCCAAATCTAGTGAGCAGGTTGCTTCAAGTGTCGGCATTAAAATTGTTTTTTCAGGAGACAGAATTTTTGCTGTTTCTCCCATAAATTTGACCCCAGCAACAACCAGTGTTGAGGCAGCATGATCTCGTCCGAAACGGGCCATTTCTAAAGAGTCAGAAACGCATCCACCTGTTTTTTCGGCAAGTTCTTGTACTTCAGGGTCGCAATAGTAATGAGCAACAAGGACAGCATCACGTTTTTTGAGCTCTGCTTCGATCTGCGCAAACTTTTGTTGTTTTGCTTCTTCACTTAAGCGATTGTCTTTTGGCTCACCTAAACGGTCTAAATGCGCTTGTACAATGTTTTTTGCATCGTTGGCAATTAAAGTCGCATCACTCATAAAACGTCTTCTCTATCCTTCATGCTGGCATACCTGCTCGCATATAACGTTACTGCTTAAATGATTTACGGATTGAATCATTTAATATCAAAAGATGGGGCTAATAAAAAAGCCTCTTTGTCGAGGCTTGATTATAACTGATATTTAAGAACGGTAATCAGCATTAATTTTGACATAGTCGTAAGATAAGTCACACGTATATACCGTGTCTTTGGCCTGACCACGTCCTAAATCAACACGAATGGTAATTTCGGTTTGTGCCATAACGCGCGCACCCGCTTCTTCGGTATAGTCCTCAGCTGCGCCACCGTCTTTACAGATTTGTACATCGTCTAACCACACTTGAATTTTAGACACGTCTAAGTCTTTAACGCCTGCATAGCCAATCGCAGCTAAAATACGTCCCCAGTTCGGGTCCGATGCAAAAAGTGCAGTTTTGACAAGTGGTGAATGCGCAATGCTATATGCAATGTCACAACATTCTTGAGTATTTGCGCCGCCTTCTACAGCAACAGTAATAAATTTCGTCGCACCTTCACCATCACGGACAATTAACTGTGCTAAACGATTCATTACACGAGCAAGAACTTCTAACACTTTAGCGTAGCGTACATCACTGTCCGATGTAATTTCAGCGCCACCCGCCTGACCTGTTGCTACGAAAATACAAGAGTCATTAGTCGAAGTATCGCCATCAATCGTAATACGGTTAAATGAATGCTCAACCGTGGTTTTTAGTAGCTTTTGTACTAAATCACGGCTAATAGGTGCATCTGTTGCCACGAAACTTAACATGGTTGCCATGTTCGGGCGAATCATTCCGGCGCCTTTACTAATACCTGTCATGGTATAAGTAATGCCATCAAGTTCAAATTGTTCAGATGCGCCTTTAGGCACAGTATCTGTTGTCATAATGCCAGTTGCAGCATCATTCCAAGCAGCATCTTGTACGCTATTTAATGCAGGCTGAAGACCAGCAAGTAAACGCTCCATTGGAAGCTGCTCACCAATCACACCTGTAGAAAATGGAAGTACTTCAGAGCTATTAACTCCTGCAAGCTCCGCTAACTTCGCGCAAGTATCTTGAGCGTTTTTCAAACCTGTAGGTCCAGTACCCGCATTGGCATTACCTGTGTTAATCACTAAATAGCGCGGATTACCTTCGGCAAGATGAGCTTTAGAGACATGAACAGGTGCTGCACAAAATGCATTTTGAGTAAATACACCAGCAACATTTGAGCCTTCTGCAAACTCAAAAATGACTAAATCTCGTCGGTTTTGGTAACGTACATATGCTTCTGTTGAGCCAATTTTTACACCTTTTACCACATACATTTGTGGCATTGTTACGTCACCGACAGCCATTTTTAGAACATCCAAAGTTTGTTATGAATAAGATCAATATTTCAAAAAAGCAATGCAGTGAAGCACCGACCTTATGAAATATCATAGTGGACAGCTTAGTAGAAAAGACTAAAAAAATCGAGCGCAAAAACGGCTCATTGTTGCTCTAGTTTTAATAAAATATCTTTCTTATCAAGCCCACCAGCAAAACCAACTAAAGCTCCACCAGCACCAATGACTCGGTGACAAGGTGCAATAATGGAAATTGGGTTTTTACCGTTTGCCGCGCCCACTGCTCTCACCGCTTTTTCATTGCCAATTTGGAGTGCAATATCTTTATAACTTCTTGTTTCCCCATAAGGGATGGTCAGTAAAGCAGACCAGACCAACTTTTGAAATGCGGTTCCTTCGAAATCTAGTGGCAATGTAAACTCTCGGCGTTTACCTTCAAAATATTCTTGTAATTGTCGTTCGGTCTTTAATAAAACTGGATGTTCAAGTTGTTCGACCAGCTCAGCCAGTCGAACACGTTTTGGATTTTCATTGTCCCAGAGTACTGCCACTAAAGCATTTTCATTCGCAACTAGCTTTAATTGCCCAACAGGCGAATTGATATACTTATAAGACAGCAACATAGTTTTATTCTCTTAAGACGGCGATGAAATTTTCATTAAAACCAAACCTGACACAATTAATACAGCGGCAATCATTCGCATAGCTCCAATAGGTTCATGAAGAAAAAATATACCTACAAGAAATGACCCAATTGCGCCAATGCCTGTCCAAACCGTATAGGCAGTGCCAAGAGGTAAAGTTTTCATTGATATTGAAAGCAGAACTACACTCAAAATCATAAAAACTACGGTAATAACACTAGGGGTTAAACGTGTAAAACCTTCGGACATTTTCATAGAATATGCCCAAATGATTTCAAATACACCTGCTAAAATTAAAATAGCCCAAGCCATAACATTCACTAATTTTTATAGCGTCAGGTCGTCCCGACATGATGTCCCATTATGGGGGAGGTCGTTCCTCCTTTATGTGAGGACTCAGTTTACTTTAAAATAAAAAATGAAGGCAAACCCTGACACAGGCTTGCCTCTATCAGAAAATATTATTCATTTTTTAACTGTAAAATTTTTCGTGCACCATTTAAAACAAACAAAACAATAATCAATCCAATCATTAAATCAGGATAACGCGAACCTGTAATGGCAACCAATATTCCCGCGACAATGACACCCAAGTTGACGATGACATCATTTGCAGAAAAGATATAACTCGCCTTCATGTGTGCCCCGCTCTCCTTATGGTCTCTCATTAAATAAAGGCAACTAATATTGGCCGCAAGCGCTAATCCGCCAATTAAAATCATGAGAATTGAAACGGGTTCACTGCCATAAATAAAACGGCGCAGTACATCAACTAACACAATCATGGCTAAGCCAAACTGCAACCACCCCGAAAGATGTGCAGCCCTTAATTGCGCATTTAGATTTTTACCCACCACAAATAAAGCAATGCCATAAATTGCAGCATCGGCAAACATATCGAGCGAATCGGCAATTAATCCTGTAGAGGAAGCGATGATGCCGGCCATAAACTCAATGACAAACATGACACCATTAATCAGTAACAACCATTGTAAAACTTGCTTTTGTGCTGCATTAGTTGAAGAACTAGCTCGAACCTTTTTAGGTTTTTCAACTGGTTCATAATGTGGCTGCGTTTGTTGTAACTCTGCTCCTAATCCTAGACGCTGTAAACTTTGAGTAATCATTTCAGCCTGAACACTATGATAAATCGCCAAATGACGCGCTGGTAAGTCAAAATAAAGTTCTTGAATATCGTCATTGTAAGAAGCCAAAGCCATCCGTACCATTTGCTCTTCGGCTGCACAATCCATGCGAGGAATATGGTAATAACTTACCCATTGACTCTTTTTAGCCACAGGTTCACTAGGCGTGAAACTCTCCTGAGACGACCTGCTTGAGCATTCGCAGTTAGAGCTATTTTTACTTAAATGTATTTGATTCTCTTGTTTTTCTAAAGCCATCTTTGCACCATAACTGACACAAAAAACAATGCCATTAGTATAAACCAATGGCATATGTTTAAGCTTACTTTTTGTTCGGCAATTAGAATTTTAGTGTTAAGCCAGCTCCATAATACCAACCATGTTCAGAGTCGGTTCCAGTTTGCCAAGCAGTTTGTTTTAAACCTTTTTCATAGCCGTAACCAACATCAACAAATGGCATCACCTTTTTGTTGATTTCATAACGGGTTTGGAAACCAGCTTGTAAACTTGATAAACCTGTTTTGCTTGCATAGCGAGATTCATCTTGCAAAACAACATCTGCTTTTAAATAAGGTTTACCAATTAACTTTTGGGTGAAGAGCAAGTCCCTTTCCGTTTCTAAACTTAACTTCCATAGCTGGTCTTCACCTACATAAAGATATGCATCGGTTTCAAAAAAGTAAGGTGCCATGCCATGTAAACCCACGACACCTGCCCAACGATCTTGCTTTTCATCTTCCCGCTGCAAACGCTCGTAGTTTACCCCAGCCTGTACATCCCAATAGTCAGCTACATTTCGACTATAAAGTACTGAACTGCCGTAATTAGCATCTTCTGACTCTGCTTTATCCACATGGGCTTTAATGAACAATTTATTTTCATCCGTTCCCACCCAAGTTTCTAATTCAGAAGAAAAACTACCTTCTCCTTCTTCATTTTGAGTCCAGCTAGTATCAATTTTTGTTGCTTGATAAACCTGTCCGCCATGTTCACGTAAATGATCATGAGTTAAAGGCTCTTGAGCAAAAGTAAATACTGATATGCTCGAGAAAGCACCGCAATATAACATTTGAGAAAATAACTTAGTGATGCGCATGACTAGCTCCTTTCTCATTTTCAGATTGAACAGGTGATTGAGCTTGAGCAGGTTGTTGTCCATCATTCACTTGAGCCACAATCAACTTATTCATCATTCCAGCACTCATGTGATAAAGCAGATGGCAATGAATCGCCCATTCGCCTAAGGCATCAGCTGTCAATAACGCAGTAACGGTTTTTCCTGGTGGAACAATGAGAGTATGTTTATTTGGTAAGTTTTCAGCTTGTTGGCCATTTTCTAATTGCATAAACATCCCATGTAAATGCATTGGGTGGGCCATCATGCTGTCATTCACAAACTTCAAGCGAATACGTTCGCCATACTTAACTTGTAATGGCTCAGCTTCGCTAAATTTTTTGCCATTAATGGTCCAGATATAACGCTCCATGTTGCCACCTAAACGAATAACTAATTCACGTTCTGGTGCACGCGTGTCTGGTTGAGGTGTTAAAGATTGCAAATCGCTATATTGCAGTGCCCTCATGTCCGCTGGTGTTGAAGCATTTGCCCAACCATAAACGGGTTCATCCTTTTTAGGCTTATTCTCAGATTGCGCAGGCATCTCATGATTCATATTCATCATAGCGTGGTCATGCTCGCTAGCTGACATTGCCTGCATATCATGCTTCATTTCAGGCATCGCTGACATGTCATGCTTCATTTGCATCATGGAATGATCATGTTCTCTAGATGAATTATTTTTCATGTCATGATCCATATTCATCATTGTAGAATCATGATTAGCATAGTTCGCTTCTTTTTTCATTTCAGGCATAGCCGACATGTCATGTTGCATGTTCATTTGATGGCCAGCATGTTCATCACTTGCCCCATTGCCATGACTCATGCCCATATCTTCCATGGTTAACAAAGCACGTGGACGTGGTTCTGGCATTTGAACTGGGCCTAGAGCCTGTGCACTTTCATTATGCAAAGTACCGATAGCAAAACCACTACGGTCAATAGACTCTGCTTCAATCTGATAATTTGATTGCGTAGGCTCTACAATGACATCGTAGGTTTCAGCTGTACCAATACGAAACTCGTCAATTGCAACAGGCTTAACTGGCTGTCCGTCTGCACTCACAACAGTCATTTTCAAATTTGGAATTCTGACATCAAAAAATGACATGGCCGATGCATTAATAAATCGTAATCGAACCTTATCGCCAGTCTTAAAGTTACCTGTCCAGTTTTGCTGAGGTGTCTTGCCGTTGACCAAGAACGTATAGCCCGTCACATCAGACATATCGGTTTTTAACATCCGCATCTGATTCCACATCGAACGATCTTGCCAAGTTGCTTTTAAACCTTGCGTTTTAACTTGCTTCAAGACATCAGATACCGTTTCACGGCGGTTTTGATAATACTCAGCAGATTTCTTCAAATTCTTCATAATGCTATCGCTAGAAGAATTATGAAAATCTGAAAGCATTACCACGTAATCACGATCAGTTTTCTCATGAGCAGCTACGGGTATTTTCCCTTTTGGGTAAATCACAAGTGGGCCATATAAACCATCTTGCTCTTGGCCTTTACTATGCGCGTGATACCAATAGGTGCCGTTTTGTTTCACCTTAAAGCGGTAAACAAAATCTCCATTTGGCGCAATTCCTTTAAAACCATTGAAACCCGGTACGCCATCCATTAACCCTGGCAGTAATAAGCCATGCCAGTGTAAAGAGGTATCTTGGTTCTTTAGCTGATTATGAACATGAATAACTGCTTCATCCCCCTCCTCAAACTCAAGGAGTGGGGCTGTAAACTTGCCATTTACGGTAATTCGTTTAAGGGGTTTGCCCGTAACATTGACCTGTTGTTCATTAATATTAAGGTGATATTCCTTAATTGCTGCGAGTGACCATGGTGAAACCAATAGTCCAAATACAGCAACTAAGCTGCTAATTGTTTTATGAGACATTGCTGTGATCCTTTTTAATTAAAAAAATAAGTAAATAAGGATCAAGCTTTAGGAGGACGTAAAATCTCTTGCCAGTATCCGGCTAAATGTTGAGCCTGATAAATACTGCTAAATTGATATGAAATAGGAATAAGTGGAGATTCAACGTCAGGTACAACTTGTTGCAGAGCCAAATTCACCATTTGGCAATGGACTGGGTTACAGTCCTGACAATGCTCACCATGCAAATGAAGAGACTGAGTCATCTTTTGATGACATATGGTCTGATCATTTGCTTGAGCATGCATATTGTTATGCGAAGATTTTTCACTATGACACGGCATAGTATGAAGATCATGTTGCATAGGCGTCTGTGCAATAGACACACCACTCCACCCAATGACGAAAGCCATTAGGAACACAAACCAAGCATACTTGCGTAAGTGTTGTAGAGCCATTGTGATTTATCACCTAGAGCCGATGAGTGATCTTAACCCCATTAGCATAACCAAGTTTTCAAACAGATACAATTTTCAATCTTAACTGTTTGTTTTAAAGTAATTAAGCAAATGGAGGTTGATGCTGAAGGACTAAATCAATCACCTCTAATGCACCTTCTTGTTCATTACTTACAGTGGTATAAGGTGCCACCGCTTTTAATGCTTCTACTGCATTTTCAACTGCAAACCCATAACCCACAGCTTTAATCATCTGCATATCATTGTTGTTATCACCAATCGCAACCACTTGATTAGGTGCAACCTGCCATTTTTGTAGTAACAGCTTCAAACCATGTGCTTTATGCTGGTCGGGAAGAATCAAATCGATAAAATTAAAACCACTTGAAACAGGTACCAAAACTTTATCTGCTACAAAACTTTGCTTCTGAAAATGTTCAAAAATCGCAAAGCTTTCGTTTTCCTGAGCGGTAAAAGTAATTTTGCACACCAAGTCATCTAGTGCATAAAAGTCATCTACAACTGTCAGTTTTTCAAAATATCGGGCAACTTTGGCATAGTCTTCTGCGTTCATGCTGCTATGCACATAAGCACTCTGTTTCCCACAGATCACCATGGTTGAGATATATGAAGAGTCAATCGCTTTTAAAATCTCAACGTATTGTTGCTGACTTAAATGAGCAAAAGCTATTTCTTGCCCTGCATCTACAACATGTGCGCCATTTTCTGCAATAAAAGCAATCTCATGATTAATTTCTGGAAAATAGGTAACAAGTTTTGCAAGTTGATTACCACTGGCTACCACAAAATGAATATTATTTTGTTTTAGTTGTTCGTATTGTTTTAAAAAACGTGCTTTGTTGTACTGCTTTTTGGAATTAAGAAAAGTCCCATCCATATCTACTGCTAAAATTTTTACTGTCATTAATGATCAAGGTCTCTTACTAAAAACTTATTAAACCAAATTTAGCTTTATTTTTCATGACACTTTTACAGTTTTATACGTATCTATGCACAAAAAGTTTTACACAGAGCTACATCGTTTTTTGCACAGGTTATTTTTTAGCAAAGCTTAATAAAAAACCAGCTAATAAATTATTCAACACGCATAAAAAAAGAACGCCAAAACGTTCTTTTTTCATAGTTTTTGTCTATAGAATAAACGGTTGATCTAATTTTGTTTATTTTACCAACATTTTATCCATACGGTTATCAACACAGTTATCCATACAGTTATAAACAAAGTTATCCACAAGTTTATTTTAGATTAACTCTATCTTTTTAAGCATCAACACTGCCTACTTTCGCAAGCTCTGCACGCATTTGGTCAATCACAACTTTATAATCGGGTTGACCAAAAATTGCTGAACCGGCAACAAACATATCTGCACCAGCTTCTGCAATTTCACGGATATTTGCAGGGCCAACACCACCATCAACTTCTAAACGGATATCACGGCCACTTGCATCGATAATTTTGCGCGCTTCACGTAATTTGTCTAAAGTCATTGGAATGAACTTTTGTCCACCAAAACCAGGGTTTACACTCATTAATAAAATTTGATCAACTTTATCAAGTACATAATCTAGATAATGCAATGGCGTTGCTGGGTTAAAAACTAAACCTGCTTTAGCACCACCAGATTTAATAAGCTGTAATGAACGGTCAATGTGGTGAGATGCTTCTGGGTGGAACGTAATAATATCTGCACCTGCTTCTAGGAAATCACCAATAATACGATCAACTGGAGATACCATTAGATGCACATCAACAGGAGCTGTAATCCCATAGTTTTTTAAAGCCTTACATACACCTGCACCAAAAGTTAAATTTGGAACATAGTGGTTATCCATAACGTCAAAATGCACTACATCTGCACCTGCGGCTAACACTTTGTCTACATCTTCGCCTAAACGAGCAAAATCGGCAGATAAAATAGAAGGAGCAATCAAATAAGGCTTGGACATAGGTGGATGACCTGGCTAGAAGTTTAAGGAGAGACTAAAAATTATAACAAAAAAGAACCTAATTGGCCCGCCCTTCCTTGCTTAAATGACAACATTTCAAACTTGCAACGTAACGTTGCAACAATAGAATGCTAACGGCGAAACGAATTTGTTAAGGTACATTAAACCAATGTGAGGATTGATAATGAAAAGCACAACTCATCTATTAACAAACGATGGAAAACGCATTGCAAAACGTCTAGTTAATCATTGGAAACACAAATTTGAAGTACAAGAAACTGAACAGGATTTTAAAATCTTAATGCCTACAGCAACAATTACGCTTGCACCAGCAACAGAGCAGTTAAACGTTGCTATTGATAGTCAGTTAGATGACCACAACCACTTAGAAAAAGTTGTTCTTGATCATCTAAACCGTATGGCTCAACAAGAATTTCAAGTTGAATGGCAACACTAAACTAATTAGCCAAATACTTTTTCTAACTGGATTGCATGAAACTGTAAGTGCTCATCCATAAAGGTTTGAATGAAATAATAACCATGGTCATAGCCAGCATGTTGTCTTAAAGTTAAAGGCTGTCCTGCTTTTAAACATGCTTGCTTAAATTTTTCAGGGTGAAGTTGTTCATAAAATTGGTCATCCAATCCCTGATCCACCAAAATTTCGCTAAATATTGCACCATTCTTTGAGACTAAAGCTGTAGCATCATGAGCTAACCAGCTATTGCGATCTGCACCTAAATAATGGCTAAACGCTTTGTTTCCCCATGCACACTCTGTTGGTGCACAGATCGGAGCAAAAGCAGATACCGACTTAAATTTCTCAGGATATTTAAAAGCCAAAGTCAATGCGCCGTGGCCACCCATTGAGTGCCCAAAGATACCAACTTGTTGATCGTTTACAGGAAAGCTTTTTAAAATGAGTGGATGTAGCTCATCAATTAAATAACTTTCCATTTGATAATGCTCAGACCAAGGTGCTTCTGTAGCATTAATATAAAAGCCCGCACCTTGACCTATATCCCAATGATCCCCTGCCGTAACCTGTTCACCACGTGGAGAAGTGTCTGGGGTAATCAGTATGAGGCTCAGTTGTGCTGCCATATGCTGAGCATGGGCTTTAATGGCAAAAGTTTCTTCAGTACACGTTAACCCAGCTAAGTAAAACAAAGTTGAGCAAGCTTTACCCTCTAAAGCTGCTGGTGGTAAATAAACACCAAACTTCGCTGGTCCTTTTAAATAAGAAGATTCAAATTGGTATATACGCTGCTCGCCCTCAAAGCAGCGGTTTTTTTGCAGGAGTTGCATCGTTTTTAGCCTCTGTTTTTGTTTGAGCAATATCTACACTACCCGTATTTTGCTGAGGAAATAGATACTTTTCCAATTGAGGTAGCATAAGTTCCATATTTTTACCGATCATCCACTGAGGTTCTGAAGGTTCAACACCTTGAGCCACTTCCCATTTGGTTACCGTTTGCTTAGCTGTGTTAAACGAATCTTTCATCGACGATTGCTCTCGCATAGCCAAATCAAAGAAAGCTCGACCAAAATAGGTATAGTCAGCTTCGTTATTACACCCAAAAGAAGTTTTATCAGCAGCCGATGCGGTAATAATTAAAGTATCAGGAGACTGTAAAGCAGGAATAAAGCTTCCTGAATAACAGGCTGAGATCACAATTACACGCCAGCGAATACCGGATTTATCCAGTGTTTCACGTAACCATTTCGGGTCTACTTGCCCTAAATCTAATGGCGCATTTTCAATTTCAAAGTGATTTTGTTCACCGTGTGAAGTCATATATAGAAATAAGACATCACTATCACGGTTCATTTGCTGCCCCATACGGCGTAGGGCTAACTCGATACTGGTTTTAGAGGCAATTGGAATCTCTGTACGGGTATCTGGATTATTGACCAGCATCATTGAGCGACCTATCGTTCCGAAACGTGTATCAAACTGTTCTTTAATACGGACCACTTCCGATTTAAAAACATCTTGATAACTATCGCCAGCAACACCTAGAAAATACCAATGGCTTTTGGCGAGCTCACCATATTGAACTTGCTCTAAAGAATCATTTAACAGTTTACTTTGCGCATAAAAAGCATCTTCAGCAAACGTTGGAGCCGAATCTTCGACCTTCCAAATCGGTTGATCTTTTACAGAAAGTTGCCAAACCACCATCGTTGCAATGGTCGCAACCATAACCAGTGCACGTTCCCACCATGGCCACTTAAGCTCACGTGAGAAAACCCAAATTACGGCTAAACTTTGCCACACGAATAAAGCTACAAATAAACTCGGTAAAATTCCGTTATAAATAGCATCGGGAATAAAGTTGAGATAACCGTTAGACCCCAAATACTGGATTAAACATTGAATTAATAAGATATTTGTATCTAGAACCAACCACAGTAAAGCAGGAACTAGCATTAAGCGAGGTTGGTTAGTTCGCTGTGATAAGAAAATACCAACAATTAAGGCAATGAATGGCCAAAGTGCATAACCAATTAAACCTTGTGAATTAAAATCACCGATTTGACCAGCTACAAGCCAGCTATAAAGAGAGTTGGTACATCCTCCTAAAATTCCCCAAACAATAAGCTGAAGAATAGATGGATGTACAATCTGTAAAGAACGTCTTGACCCCAAAAACAGCCACATTCCGGCAATTTGGTTGCTTTTAAAATCATGCCAAAAGTTAATGGAGGGTTTAAGATCAATCATAAAAGGTTTTCAAAAATTTCGTTTTTGACAGGCATCTTAAGTGTATGCCTGCTAAGAATTTTAGCAATCATGCTTTTGAACTATATCACATATATTTGTGCATTATTCAAGCAATAAAACCTAACCTTACATAAGCCTACTGAAAATACGCATCAAAACGACAAGCATCTCCTTGCCATTGATGAGCTGGCTCTTGATTTGCCAAGAAAATAGCATGGCGTGGCCGCTTAACGACTACACGTTTAGCAACTCTCTGTGCTAAAACCAGCAAATTATCCCCCAAATCCATCTCACCATCTTCAGGTAAAAGAAGATGTAAAAGCTGCATTTGTTTTTTGACTTGAGCTTGTTTTTTAATTGCTTGTTGGTTCTGGTCGCGCTGTGGAAACATCGGGTCAAGATAGACTACATCAACCGTTTTTGCTTCTTGATGTAATTGCTGTAAATAGCTTCCAGAGTCAGCAAAGATCAGTTGAATACGATCCATAAATTGACTTAAGAATGGATCACGTTCCGCCTGAGCTTTTGAATCTTCAAGTAAAGTAAATAAAATCGGATGGCGCTCAACAAGCTGGATTTGGGCACCTAAATAAGCCATAAGTAAGCTGTCATGGCCTAAACCCGCTGTAGCATCAACCAATACCGGCTTTTCACCTAACTGACAAGCACGGGCAATCATTTCCGATTTAAGACTTGCACGTTTTAAACGTGGAATTTCTGCTTTCCAGTCGGGCTGCATTTTCATGCCATTAGCAGATAACCATAATCCGTTTTCATCTACACAAAGGGCAATTTCAGGATTGAAGCGTAAAAATCGCGCATTCAGCTTTTCAATTGGCTGTAAATCGACAGTCACACCTCTAGAACAAAGCACAGCTTGGTAGTGCTGTGCTTGTTCTTGAAAATCTTCTTCAAAATATATATGCATGAGTACTGCCTTTACTTTGCTTTACCCTGATCCGCTATCTTTTTCCACGCATCATCACGTAAATAAACTGGCAAAGCATGCTCGGCATCCACCCATTGCTTTTGTGTAGCATAGACACGTGCAATAGAAGCAATATCCTGTGCAGTTGCAGTGATTGTTTGATGCTCTGCATCAGCTTGAAGTAGCTTGGCGCCCGAACCAATTAAGCAATGTTTTGCATAAGCTGCTGCTGGCTCATAGCCCATTAATTTTTCTTCATCAATACACTGCATAATTCCTTGTTCATCTAAAACATAACTTGCAATGTAAACTTCATTCATACGCGCATCGAGCACGGCAGTCACTTGTTCCAAACCTTCAAGTCGGTATGCCGCTTGTGCTAAAGCTTGCAATGTAGAAACTGGAACTACAGGTAAATCTTGTGACCAAGCTAAAGCTTGGGCAACAGCAGCATTAATTCGAACACCACTAAAAGAACCAGGTCCACGGCTAAAGGCAATCGCATCCAAACCAGCAACTTCAAGACCTGTTTGTTGTAGCCCTTGCTCGATCATGGGCAAAATGGTCTGGGTTTGTGCTTTCGCCCGCGTATCGAGTTGAAAAAATAGTTCTTGGGTTTCATCGACTAATGAAATAGAACACTGCTCATTTGCAGTTTCCAACGCCAGCAATTTCATGCACAACCTTAGTATTAAATCAGATTAAAAACGAGGGTTATGATACCCCACTCGGCTCTGATAGGCGAGTTGTTCTCTTTCTAAATAAAAATGCCAAGCTTGTGCTTGGCATAAAAATATTTTGCTAAAAAAGAGTTAAAAGTGGAATTCTTTTAAATCTGCATAGTTCTTAAAGTGCTCAGCATAATGCAATGCACTCAAACGTATTTTTGCAGCGCCATCTTCATCTAAAGTTTTGACAATTTTGCCAGGTGAACCCATCACCACTGAATTATCTGGAATCACCTTCCCTTCAGGAATTAAAGCATTAGCACCGATAATACAATTTTTACCAATCACAGCCCGATTTAAAATTACGGCGTTCATACCAATCAAACTATTATCACCAATCGTACAACCATGCAGCATGACTTTATGCCCAATGGTGACATATTCACCAATGTTTAGCTCAAGTCCAGCATCGGTATGTAAGACAGAATTTTCTTGAATATTAGAGAAATCACCAATCCGAACGACACAGTTATCAGCACGAACTACTGCACCAAACCAAATACTGACCTGACGGCCTAGTTCTACCTGCCCAATAAGCGTTGCAGTTGGAGCAACCCAGCCATCCCATGGCTCATGTAATGCTTTTGGGTGCTGTCCTTGATAGCTATACATCATAATTTATCAATCCTGATCTTTATTTTTTATGAGAAAACTTTGGCATTCCAAAGGTTGGTGAGTTGAGTAAAAATGGCCAATCTTTTTGATAACCCAATCCATATTTAAACAGAGCAACTAACATACGAGCAGTTAAGCCCCAAATAATTTCATTATCAATCTGTAAGCTTGGAAAATATAAAGACTGATGAGCATATCGAACTTCATAAGGTGTTGGACGCGTCTCGATAAGTTGCTGTAATGGGACAAAGAAAATTCGATCAATTTCGGTAGGCTGAGGTATTAAAGTGACCTCAGGAGGAATAAGCCCAACGATCGGTTTTACAGACAAACCGCTTCTTGCACGCTGCATCGGCAAATCACCTAACAACTGTACATCAAACGGATTTAAAGCTGTCTCTTCTTGAGCCTCTCTCAACGCTACAACAATATTACTCGTATCACTGGGGTCACGCTTTCCACCCGGAAAAGAAACTTCCCCCGCATGGTTGTTCATATGTATTGAACGGCGTGTAAGCAGTACCTTTGGATCATTCTCATTCGTAATGGCAATGAGTACTGCAGCTTGTGCTTCTTGTATGCGGGTGGAAAAGCGTAATCTTTGCTGTAACTTTTGTGTTAGCAAGTGCTCTTCCATACCATTCACCTATTATTCTGTCTCTCTTTGCATCATATCTGAAAATCAAAGTTAGGGAATAGAGTTGATGCGTAAGTCTAAAAATTCAGTTATGCTGAGGCATCTCTATACTCGATGATAATTATGAGTTTCTGTGTAGCGTGTGGGCATAAAACCGAACAAAAAATTCCTTTAGGTGATCATAAAGTACGCCGTGTTTGTACTCATTGTGGAAATATTCACTATGAAAACCCCAAAGTAATCTGCGGTGCCTTAGCGTTATGGGAAGACAAAGTATTACTCTGTCGTCGTGCGATTGAACCTCGTTATGGTTTATGGACTTTGCCTGCTGGCTATATGGAATTGTTCGAAACCATGGAGCAAGGTGCAGCACGCGAAACTCGAGAAGAAGCAGAAGCCGAGATAGAAATAGAACAACTGTATTGTATGTACAATATTCCTCGTATTGGTCAAATTTATGTTCTTTTCAAAGCACAGCTGAAAGATGGCATTTTTGGTGCAGGTGAAGAAAGTATCGAGAGTCGGTTGTTTGAAGAACATGAAATTCCATGGGGTGAGCTTGCCTTCCCTAGCGTCGAACATACATTAAGACATTATTTTGAAGATCGTAAGAAACAAGTATTCCCAACCCATCTTGAAACTTTGGGGACTCGTTTAGACCATACAGGTTAATCACTTGAATCATAAAAAAAGACCGCTCTCGCGGTCTTTTTTTATTTGTCGTTTATTTTTAAGATTTAGTCTTAATCTGATAACAATCAGCGGTTCTAAGTGTTACAGTTCCAGCCATACGCTGACCTAAAGCTTTTTCGGCCTCAGTCGGAGCAGGTGAAATATCTTTAATATTATTATATACCTGCTGATAGAAAGCGTACGGATTTAACCATGAAACTGTTTTGTTATCATAGGTAGTAAGATTCGCACCACTGGTCTGCCCTTGTAATAGATTAGCAACGTTAATTTTTGCGCCACTTACAAGTAAAGTTTGGCTACCAGTTTGAGAAGTACTTTGAACTACATTTGAATTTAGGCCTACCACAATGCCATTTAACTTCCCTAATTGAGGCACCCCAAAAATCATTCTTACTGTAATTGACTTATCATTGGTGGCCGACTCTGTTCCTCCAGTTGTGCCAATTCTGTACTGCTGAACGCCATTGTTATCAATTAAACTCGTATTCGAAACCACTCCACACTGACCAGACATGTCTGTTGCAGTAGCATTAGGTTTAATATCTGTTCTAATGTCTCCATTTTCATCAACTACAATACCCAAATCAATAGGGGCAATTCCTGCTGTATCAAATTTAAAGTTTAGAGTTGCATATAATGGGAAAATATAAGTTTGACCAGATTTGACATTATTAGCTGTTTTAAAGATCTGATTAGACAGATAGCTCGCAGGGCTTACCTTATAAATATCCATAGAACCATTATAATTTTGGTTATCAACACTCTGTTTCCATAAAGCATACTGCTGAGGATTAGGAGTTTTAGTATTTGTTAACCCGAAATATGAACTATCACGTCCTGCAATAAGTGAATCATTCAATAATTTGCCTTGATAAATCACTAAATCTTCATTTGTATTGCTAGAAGTTTTTAAACGGAATGGTTGTGTTGATTTAATTTCTGTCTGTATTGGATCAAGCCAAGTAGTTTGCGAGTCTGCAACCATTTGAGTTGGCTTAGATTTCGTCAAGACATTTAATACTGCACTAATTGCTAACTGGCTTGTAATTGTACTCGTTCC
This sequence comes from Acinetobacter sp. 809848, assembly GCF_000581275.1. Classification (NCBI taxonomy): domain Bacteria; kingdom Pseudomonadati; phylum Pseudomonadota; class Gammaproteobacteria; order Moraxellales; family Moraxellaceae; genus Acinetobacter; species Acinetobacter sp. 809848. The sequence goes on along the minus strand of NZ_JEXG01000027.1, from coordinate 1,884 downwards.
TTTCCATTGTAAACCATAACCAAATGTATATCCCCGACGATCAGATAGTAAGAATAAATTACCAAACATATGTTGGGTATTAGCGCTATTTTTTGGGCAATCTGCTAAATTAGTTAAATTACATCCATAAAAATTTTCAGATATTAAATTAGGCTCAGCCAAAGTAATATAATCTGATTGATATAACCCTACTAAACTTAAGTGTGCCAACTGCGTTACCAATTCAAAAGCTTGCGTATCTGATACTGGACTTACATCTAACCATGGTTTCAAAATATTGGCATAAGCACCATTTTTCCATTCTGTAGCTGTAATATTTTGAACTAAAATATTTAAAGTATTTTTCTTCTCATCGGTAAATTGGGTTGGCTGCAAATCACCAGCAACATGATCTCCCCTCTCTAAGCCAACGCTTTGAAAAAGTTTTACCAATGCCATTGCAACCCGCACTGTAGGATCATTCTGGTTAAGTGAGGTTGGTGTTTGCCCAGTTAATCCAATCGCCATATCCATGACTTTCAAACGTGGCGGAACAGTCATCTGAATTTTTGAAACAGTGTCTAACTTAACAGAGCCTAGTTCAATTTTTCTTGTAGCTTTGGTATCTTGCAAATAAAAACTAGCAGTATCGCCTGCTTTACAAGATCCGATAACACTATTTCCAGAAGCCTTAGTAACAAAACTTAGATTCGCTGCACTACTACAGGTAAAATTAATACCCGCTATTGGGTAATCTAAAGAGAATTGTAGACAATCACTGTTTGTTACGGAACAACTTCCATTAGCAGTAGCTCCTCCTGATCCATTTGTAGGATTCTCATTTATTGTGGAACTACCACCACCACAACCGTTTAGCATCAGTGCCAATGTGGTAAGTGCAAAAGGCCATAAAACTTTTTTATTCATTAGATATCCTACTTATTTTTAACGTAATACTGAAATTTGAATTTGTCCCTGATTCGTTAACTCATTTTCTGCCACATCTACGGCAGAGGATAATGGCGTCAACATCATGTAATGTGCTAAGGGTGGTAATTTTAAAACACCTTGGATTGATGCGTGTTGTAATAGAGTAGAAGGATACGATTTACTCTTGAAACCGCTCACCCCCTCTAAAATACACCCTTTATCATCTAAAAAAATAACTAAAGGCCAATAATATAAAGGTCTTTCATTACTAGCAGCGAATGACATAAGTTTTAAATGTTGAATTGAAGGATCAAGCTTTATCAACTCATACTCAAACTTTTCTTTAAGAGGTTTTCTTGGCCACAAATTTACTTCTTTACTTATACTGAGCTTTTTAATTGATTTATTATAATTTTTAATAAAACACTTATCTTGTTCAAAAGTTGCTTCTAAATCTTGAGAAGATAAACGTATATACGTCGGCGCTAATACCACTGCCGACTCTGTATCTTGAGTATGTCGATTAAAAAGCTGATCCAACGTTGATCGACTTAGACCTTTTTTACGTTCTATTGACTCAGTTCTGCCTAAACCATCTGGCACGATATAAAAACGTTTTTTTCCTTCTAAATTAAACTCTTGGTCTTCAAGATATTCACTATTTACATATTCTATGCCATCAATAGTAGTAAATTTAGACTTATCTTGTGAAGAATTTGGCTCAGGGGAAGCCTGTGAAGTACTTTTGATCGGAGGTGGAATTAAAAGTAATTGTTTCTGCCATTCATCATTAGATGCCGTCTGAAGTTTTACATTTTCAATAGGTGTTTTTAATTCATGACTATTTGCTGAAGTAGGCTGAGTATTTTGGACTTTTTGCGGTGCAGTCGGTGCAGTCGGTGCAGTCGGTGCAGTCGGTGCAGTCGGTGCAGTCGGTGCAGTCGGTGCAGTCGGTGCAGTCGGTGCAGTCGGTGA